>CALMGO010000035.1 GCA_937863625.1 uncultured bacterium | reverse complement strand
CGGCCTCGAGGTTGCCTCAGTCGCTGCAAACTACGACACTTTTAATACGAAAGTCGAGGTCGAGGACTTCATCACCGCCATATTGCGCTATGATAACGGCGCCATCGGCACCGCGCGAGCGGCCACCATCGTCGAAGGAAATGTCCCCAGCGGCACCTTTGAGGGTGACCGCATCATGGGCCTCGATGGCCAGATAATCATAGGCAGGGAAGATATCCACTTATTTCTCTCAAGGCCGCACGGCGATACCGAGGCGCACAAGTGGCACAGAATGTGCGCGGGAAATCCCTGGGTCGGTCGTGAGGATTTCGTGGCGGATTTCGCCAAGAATGTCCTCGCCGGCAAGAAACCGCCGGTCAGCGGCCTCGACGGACGAAAATCACTCGAAGTATGTCTCGCCGTCTACCGATCGGGAGAAACCGGCCAGTTCGT
Organism: uncultured bacterium; assembly: GCA_937863625.1. Classification (GTDB taxonomy): domain Bacteria; phylum Planctomycetota; class DG-23; order SLPQ01; family SLPQ01; genus CALMGO01. The sequence goes on along the minus strand of CALMGO010000035.1, from coordinate 6,897 downwards.
ACATCTTCCGATGAGCACTTAGCCCTCGGCCATGGACGCTTCCGTAGACATTGCGGTGCGTTCCGTCCTCGCGATATTGGCCGCGGCGGTGCCTTTCGCCGCCGTCATAGCGTTTCTGCGAAAACGCCTTCGCTTTCGCCCGGGTGACACATCCGTATTCGCCGCGCTCTACTGGGCTTTGTTTCTGTCCGGTTGCATTCCGCTTATCGCCGTCTGGGCGCTAGACGTAAACGGCGAATCCACCCGACCCTTTGTCTTGACGGCATATGCTGCGTGCATCGCCTGCTCATGGTTGGCCGCGAGGACCGGCCATCGGGCGGCTCTCGCGGCTGTCGTCGTCTCCATTGTCTTCAAATGGGCGTTTTATCAAGTTTTTGTATGGACTTATGGATTCGCAATCAGGTAGAATCCCCCCTGCGAAGTGGACGGGAAACGATACTCATCGCGATCGGGATGCACCATGAAACTGGATCTGCTTCTTAAAGCAATGCTGAAGCACAACGCAAGCGACCTCCACATCCAGGCCGGTTCGCCTCCCATGCTGCGAATCGACGGCGTTCTCACCGCCGTCGACTCTCCGGCGCTCTCCGCCGAAGATGCCGCAGCTCTCGTCATCTCCATCCTCACCGGCGAACAGCGCGAGCGCTTCGAATCCGGGGAGACGATAGATTTCTCCTACGCGCCCGATGAGACCGCACGATACCGCGTCAGCGCCTATCATCAGCGATCCACCCTCGGGATGGTTATGCGTCTTCTGCCCGCCAAAGTCCCGTCCTTCCAGGACCTCAACCTCCCCATGACTCTCGCCGAAATCGCCGAATCCGAGCGCGGCCTCATCCTCGTAACCGGCACAACCGGCTCAGGCAAGTCTACGACGCTTGCTTCCATGATCGACCACGTCGCCTCTCGCGAAAGCGTCAAGATCGTCACGCTCGAAGACCCCATCGAATATTGGCACACGTCCCACAAGGGGCTCGTAGCCCAGATGGAAATCGGAACTGACATCGAGTCGTTCAGCGCGGCGCTGCCAAAGATCCTCCGTCAGGACCCCGACGTCATCCTCGTCGGAGAGCTGCGCGACGTCGAAACGATGAAGGCCGCTCTCGTCGCCGCCGACACCGGTCACCTCGTCATGAGCACCATCCACACCGCGAACGCATCCCAGACCATCGAGCGCCTCATCAGCATGTTTCCGCAGAACGAACACGCGCTGCTTCTGGCGCAGTTGGCAATGAACCTCGAGGCCGTTATTTCGCTCCGACTTGCAAAAAGACGCGACGGACCGGGCCGGATTCCGGCCGTTGAAATTCTGAGGGCCATCCCTATCTTCAGGAAAATCCTCCTCGAGGGGAAACTCGACCTCATCCAGTCGACCATCGGCACTCGGGAGCGGGGAATGCAGTTGTTCGACCAGGCGCTTGCCGATCTCTACAAGCGAAACCTCATCGCCGGCCGTGAGGCCCTGCGCCTGGCCACAAATCCTGAAGCCGTGGCTTTGGCCATGAGGGGGATCACCACCCGGGACACGCAGGGTGGACTCGTGAGGTGAAGCATTTGTCTTGTCAAGGAAACCCGCAGTTCGGAAACCCTTTTCCCCCGGAGAGATCATGACCGATACCGTCAAGCACGCCGACGATCCCGTTGTCGCGCTCTTCAGACCCTATGATCGCGACCATCTCTGCAGTAATTCCGATCCCGCCTCCGCGACCTTCATAAGCAGCCTGCTGGAGACCAGTGCCAGCGCCGTCGCCGTCGTAGATTGCGCCTTCGAAGTCGTCGCCGCCAACTCCGCCGCCAGAAGGCTCTTCTCCATGGGGGAGCAGCGCCTGCCCGCGTCTGCAGCGAGGTTCTTCCCTGAGGAGTGTCTCAACAAGGTGGAAGACCTCTTCTCGTCAAGCAGCGACGTCCAGACCGCCTCCTTCAGAACGGCTCTCGCGCGCGGCGGCGAGAAGACCCTCGTCAACGTCAAGGCGGACCGGCTCAAGGACCCAGCCGGCCGCACCCTCGGGGTCACGCTGGCTTTCTCCGCCACTCTCTACGACAAATGCGCCGTGCCGGGAACCTGCATGCCTGAGCGTATTGAGGCGCTCGGCCTCTACACCGCAGGCGTCATACACGAGTTCAATAACCTGCTTTCCGTCATTTCCGGCCGGGCCGGCCTTGGCCTCATGGCCATCGGTCCAAAGGCCAAGAACCGCGCGCTCGAAAACGTCATAACCGCCTCGCGCAGGGCCGAACACATTACCAGAAACCTCCTGACTTATGTCCAGCACCATAAGCCCGATGTGCTCCTGGTCGACCTCGCTCGACCGGTTCAAGACGCCGTCAGCCTCCTCGAAATAGAGTTCAATGCCGCCCACGTCGAAATCGTGCGCGACCTGCATGCCTTACCATGCGTCAAGTGCGATCCCGTCCAGATCGCCCAGGTATGTTTCAATCTCCTGAGAAACGCCAAGGACGCCATGCCCGAGGGCGGTGTCGTGACCGTCAAACTCCGCAAATACGGCGGCGGCGCCGTGCTGTCTTTCACTGACAACGGAAGAGGCATCCCGCCGGAGACCCGCTCCAGACTCTTTGAACCCTTTGTCTCGCACGGCCGCACCGGCGCGCTCAAACCGTCCGGCACCGGCCTAGGGCTCTTCGTCGCACGGGAAATCGTACATGCGCACGGCGGCGAGATAACAGTCGAGAGCGTCGTCGCAAGAGGGTCCACTTTCTCGGTAAGGCTGCCGATTAACCCGCGCGACTGAAAAAGCCCTAATCCTCTTCCAGATAGAGCCTGCCCATCTCGGCGGTGTCGCAGTCGGTGTGCGGTGCTTTGTACCGCTTGATGTCTCGCACATAGGGGCAGTCGGCAGGAAATACTCCTAATCTCGTCCCCTCCTCGATGCTGAGGCACTCGGGGTTTTTCTCAAACCTGTCCTCGTAGATGCGGCACAGGTTTGTCTTGACGTCAAGAAACTCGCACGGAATGTCCGTGTAGTAGACCTCGCCGTCGAGTATTACCTTGGCATAGCAGCATCGCGCGCAGCGAAGGCATTTGTCTTCGCCGCCCTTCAATCGGCACCGCTCGGCGCCATCGCAGGGCTTTCCTCGATCCTCCTGATCGCCGCCTCGATTCCCGCCCTTTCCTCTTTGGTCAACTGTATCCCATGCTGCTCGACCTTGTCATCGATGGCAAGTGCTTGACGATAGTACAACACCGCGTCCGCCGGTCGGCCCACCTTCTCCAGTATCCCGGCCGCGCCGATGCAATACTGGCTGTTGGTCGGGTAGATCATAAGTAGCGTCGCGTATTCAGTGAGCGCTTCATCGTAAGACTCCGGGCCGCCCTGTACATAGAGCCTCGTGAGGCCCTCGTGCGCGGCCCTGTTGAGGCTGTCGAGCTCGATCGCCTTGCAGAAAAACGCCTGCGCGGCCGCAGCGTGCTGTTCGCGCCCGGTGCCGCCTTTTGCCGCCTGTTCATACAGCCTGCCCAGAAATGTGGGGGGGACTGTGTTTTTCGGGTCCAGCGCCGTCGCCTCGCGAGCCCGCTCGGCCGCCGCCACTGCGTCGCCCTGCGACAGCATGAATGTCGCATCGCTCATCGCCAACTCCGCCTGCGTATACGGCACGTATATCTTCCCTGCGAAAAGCACCAGCGCCAGCGCCGCCACACCCGCCAGAAGCATCGATCCCGCCTTGCCGCCGCGCGCAAGCGCGGACTTGCCCCTTGGAGACAGTGCCGCCGCCGCGAAAATCGCCGCCGTCGCCCCGCCCGACTGCGAGAAAGTGATATCCGTCGCCGCATGCGCGGCAAATGCCGCTACGCCCGCAGCAAGTCCGGCCCTTGCAAGCCCCGTATCAGCGCCTTCGGCGACTATCCAAAGGAGAATTACCAGAGCGCCTGCGATCGCCATCCCCAGGCACACCACCAGGGTCAGCGGCGCGTCATCGCCGGCAAACGAGCCGTTTACAGCCAGATACATCAAAAGCGCGGCGCCAACCGCCGCCGCCGCGCCCCATCCCGGCGGAGCGTGCCCCGGACGCGTCGACCGCCTTCCCGCAAAGACGAACACCCAGAACGCCGCGAAAAACAAAAGCGAAAACACTCCTCCCTCCGCCCACACCAGAAGATAGGCGTTGTGAGGGTCTTTAACCTCGCGTTCGCCTATGTCCTTGAAAGACACGTAATTCTCGGCGAAATTACCCGGCCCGACTCCCGTGAAAACGTCGGCCTCTATCATGCGCCACGTGGCGCGCCAGTAACCAAACCTCACGTCAAGAGACGTCATCGCCTCGGCGTAAAACTGCTTGGCTCTTGGCAGGCCCAGAGGCAACGCCACCGAGCCCAGAACTAGGCACACCGCCAGTATGATGAGAAACATTTTCCTGCTGACAAGCCGGTAGAGTACAAGCGCTGCAAGTATCGCCATTCCCACAAGCGCCGCCGCCCTGCCTGCCTTGGACTTGGTCCAAACGAGAAGCGCCGCTTCAATCGCCGCAAGCGTCGCCGTGACAGTCGCGCCGAGAACCTTGCGGCGTTTCGGCGCGCTTCCAGCGACTATCGCGGCTCCAAGGCCCACCGTAACCGCCAGCGTGAGCGCCAGATATCCTGCAAAGACATTGCTCCACGTAAAGGTGCTGAAGACCTCCGCGCTCTCCACCCGCGTGCGAAAATCCGCCACGTTTTTGGAATCGATATACACGTTGCCGACCCAGCCGGGGAGTTTGAGAGTTTCGAGGTCAGCCAGGAGTCTGGGAAATTCCCAGTAGTGCTGGAACAGTCCCACAGCCAGAGGCGCCGCCGCCAGCGCCGCCAGAAAAGCGGCCGCGCGCGGAGAATCGTCCCTCCCGAAAAGCGTCCCCGACACCGCCGTCAAAAGACACGCCAGCGCCGCCATGTTGGCAAGCACCGGGACCCCGCCGCGTGGATAGACCGACGTGCGCGCCGTAATGAAAAGCGTCAGGACAAAGAGTATGAACGCGCCCGACGCAAGGTTCACCCCGAGCGAAGGCGCATCCCTGCGAAAAAGCGAAAGAAGATACAGCGTCATCGCGCCGAAAAGGATGAGGTCTCCGAGGCCGTCGGACTGAAATCCTCCCGCCACTCCGGAGAAGCCCACGCGGTACGCAACTGCACAAAAGACCAATAGCGATGCCGTGGCATGGAGCGGGCTTCTTCTTTCTTCAGGCATCCCGTTTCTTCCTCGCCCCGGCGTGTTCGAGTATTGCTATCACCATGAGCACCAGAAGCGCCTGCACCACCGCGCCAAGCAGGCTGTAAAAGTTCAGATGGTAGAGGTAAAGCGCCGGAAACGCCGTTGCCAGCGTCGCCAGATATATCGCCGCCACCGCCTCGGACTTGTTCATCCCCAGGTCCGTAAGCCGGTGGCTGAAATGTCTCTTGTCCGCGTCAAACGGATGCCGCCCCTCGCGAAGCCTGATGAGCACGACTGACACCGTGTCGTAAAATGGAATCGCAAAAAGTATGAACGGAAGCGCCAGCGGCATAAGACTCGTCGTCTCTTTTTCCTTCGGCACAAATGTAAACACCACCGCCGTCAGGCCGAGTACGTACCCGAGAAAATAGCTCCCCGTATCGCCCATGAAGATCCGCGCAGGCGGCAGGTTGAAAACGAGAAACCCAAGTACCGCTCCCAGAAACACCGCCAGTATCTCCGCGCTGAAAACCTGCCCCGTCTCCAGGGCCACCACGAAAAAGACCGCTGCGATTATAGCCGCCACTCCCGCGCTCAACCCATCCATGTTGTCGAGCAGGTTGAACGAATTCATCACGAATATCAGCCACGCCACCGTGATCGCCCAGCCCGCGGCCTTCCACGGCAAAAACACCGTCACGCTCATGCCCGCGTATACCACCAGCGCCGCCACCGCTATCTGAATCACGAGTTTCGGCACCGCACCCAGGCCCCTCTTGTCATCCAGGATACCCATCACCATGAGAGCCGCTGCGCCGGCCCCTGCAAAGACGAGTTTCTTGAAGATGATGCTCACGCCCCCGGCATAAGCGGTCATCAACTCGCCCAGCCCGAATTCATCGGGACTGGCGCTCATAGCCGTCGCTAGCGCAACGACGCCGCCGATAACCGCCGACACCGACAGTATTATCGCAAGCCCGCCACCGTAGGGGATCGGTTCGGTGTGTACCTTGCGTCCGGAAGGCATGTCGACAAAACCGACCTTGGGCGCGATCTTGATCGCCAGGTAGGTGAGGATATTGGATATGAAAAACGCCGCGAGAAACGAGATTCCGTAGACCAGCCACATTTGGTATTCTCCTGCCATGTTGCCGGTTGGAAATGATACGCTCTGCCGCCTTCCGCGTCAATCGCCGCTTACGCGGGTCGCCGGGAGAGTTATCTCCGCGCAAAAGAAAAAAGCCGCCCGGGCGTTTCCCCCGGGCGGCATGCCGATATGCCAGGCGGCCCTGCTATTCTAACGGCTTCAGGCAGAACACCCTGCCGTCTTTGCTTGCCAATACAATCAACCCGTCAGTCTTCGTGTTGCGCGGCGCAAAATCAAATTCATTCACATCCAGGCAGCCTTCCTTCTTGCCATCCGGAACGTTTAGCACCCACAGTTCGCCTCTTTCCGTCGCCGCATATACCTTGGCGCCGTTACTCGCCACTATGTGCGAGGCACCCTTCTCGTTCCAGATGATCTCTCCGTCCTTACGGTTAAAAGAAGTCATCCCGTTACCCAGAACTTCGACGAAAAGCCAATCCCCAATGATAAGCGGTGCGCTGGCCACCTGGCCCTCGGCAATCTTGTTCCAGAGTTCGCTACCCATGGGCGAGTAGCAGCACACGTGGTAGTCCGACGAACCGAAATACAGAAGCTCTCCATCGGTCGCTATGCCCTGTATCGCGCCGAAGCCGCGAACGTCAAGTCTCT
>CALMGO010000034.1 GCA_937863625.1 uncultured bacterium | reverse complement strand
TACGACGATTTCCTTGACGCCGAAATGCGAGAGCATCTTCGCAATGGCGGTGCCGGCCGCGCCTGCACCGTTGATCACAACGCTTATGTCGCAACCGGATTTCCCCACCTGCGTGAGGGCGTTAATGAGCCCGGCAAGGGCGACGATAGCCGTTCCGTGCTGGTCATCGTGAAATACCGGTATGGGCAGACGCCGGTCGAGCTCCTCCTCGGCGGCAAAACACGCGGGGGCGGCGATGTCTTCGAGCATTATGGCGCCAAATCCGCCGTATATACGCTCAACAGTGGAGATGATTGTATCGGCGTCCTTGGCATCGATGAGAATGGGGACGCAGTTTACTCCGGCGAGTTCCTTCAATATGAGGGACTTGCCCTCCATGACGGGCAGTCCCGCCAGCGGCCCTATGTCGCCGAGGCCGAGCACAGCCGTGCCGTTGGTAACGATGGCGACTGTGTTTGAAATCCACGTATACTTTCGGGCAAGAGCAGGATCCTTTTCAATCAGTCTGCAAACGCCGGCAACGCCCGGCGTATACACCTTCTGCAGGTCCTCCATGGAGTTTATCGCAAAGCGCGATGATATGGCGATTTTGCCTCCCTCGTGGATTTTGAGCACTTCATCAACGACTTCGAGGATATCCACGCCGCCGCCGGACTTTATCAGTTCGAGGATTTGCTGCAGATGAGCCTCATTATCCACGTAGACTGTGATGCGCCTGTAGACATGGGAGGAATCACGCCAGTCACGGGTCACTTCGCCGACGAGTCCGCCGCCGATGCCTATCGCAGTGGCGACCGCGCCCAGCCGACCCGGCTGGTCGTCAATCCTGAGCGCAAGCGTACGGACCATCCTGTGCGCATAAATCTCGGGGACTATCGTTTCTTCGGGCAGGTGCCCGGCGGGGCCGGATTTGCTTCGCGGCATGGTTAGTCTTCCTTATGCTGTGGCAATGGGTGTCATTGCGAGCAGGTGTGCAGCGCTTATGCCCCTGATGACAATCTGAACCGCAATGGACGCAAGCAGGAGTCCCATTATCCTGGTGAGGATATTCATCCCGGTCACCCCGAAAAAGCTCGACACTTCGCCTGCAAGCCTCAAGAGTACGTACTGGATAAGCGCCGCGGCAAGTACGGCTACGACGAGCGCCGCCATGTGAGCCGCGTCGGGCGCCTCGGCCCCGTAGAGCATCACCGCGGAGATCGTGGCCGGCCCGCATATCATCGGCATGGCAAGCGGCACTATCGAGAAATCGTCCTTCGCGCCGCCTTCGCTCTCCTCCTCCGGCGTGTACTTATTGTGAGTTTGCGCGCGCACCATTGCAAAACCATTGAAGAATATTACGATCCCGCCGGCAATCTGAAACGCCGGAAGGCTGATGCCGAAGAACCTGAAGAGGTAATTTCCGCCGAAAAGAAATGCCAGCATCATAACAGTCACCGCAAGGCTGGTCTTTTTGACTATCCGGATCTTTTCCCTTGGATCGTCAATGCCCGCAGAGAGCGCCGTAAAGCACGAAATGCTCACAAGCGGCGTGAGCACTATGAGAACGGCAAGCGAGGCCTTCACGGCATAAGTTACAAGCGGCATCGACGCATCCCCGGCGCATGGGAAAAGGGTTGACTGGTCTTACGGTCGGCTTCGCGATACTACGGAAGTTTGTAGGTTGAGAAACCGGCGTCCTTCAGTTTCGAAGCGTAGTCGCTGACGTCGCGCCACGACGCCATCACGCCGCTTCGCACTGCGTAGCCCGCCACGCCGTCAATGTCGATGGGGTCGAGTTTGCCGGCAAAACCTTTTGCCTTGAGGTCGGCAAGCGTTTTATCGGCTACGGACTTACTCGTGTAGGCGCCGACCTGTACTGTGAAAAAGCGATTCTTAACGCTCTGCATCTTCGCGCGCGCGTATTTTGCGTACTCGCCGGACGGATAGTTGCCCGCCACTTCTCCCAGAAGTTGCAGCGACTCGTCCCACTTGCCCTGCCGCGCAAGCGACATCCCCAGCCGGTAGGTCACCTCGTCCTGCGGCACGAGCCCCTGATACGTCCGCAGAATCTGCCGGTAGAGTTTCTCCGCCGGGTCGAATTTCTCCATCGCAAAGACCGAATTGGCCATACCCATGGTGGCCTGCGCCTTCATTGTACGGTCCGACGCCGCCGAAAGCCCCGATCGGAAATCGCTCTCGGCCAGTTCGTAGCTGCCGAGTTTGTAGTAGGCGTTGCCCCGGCCGACATAGCCCTCGCCGGTAAACTCGTTACGCGTATTCGTGCCGAGAAAGTCGGTGTAGGCTATCACCGCCTGGTCGTAATTGCCCGCAAGCGCGTAGGTGCTCGCGCTCTGAAGCATGGCCGGCCGCTCGACCTGATAGCCGTTCTGCTGCGCACAGGCGCTCGCCAGTGATGCCAGTACCACAACGCCCGCCATGGCAAAGAAACGACCGGGAGTGATTGCGTTCAAGTGAACCCTCCTTTTTTTGCGGAAAACCGATTACAATAAGCTATCATCGAGGGTCAAGGACGTCAAGGTCTTTCGGACGGCCTCCGCTGAAGCATGAGAGGCATTTCTGCCGATACAGCGGGGAGGCACTCGAAAGGAGGGTATCTTGTCATCAAGCATTTCGGAGGCATTTCTCCAGACGGCTGGGCAGTTCGCCGAAAAACAGGCCCTGATCGACGGCGAGAGAATCCTTACATTCCGCGAATACGCCGGCGGCGCCCTGGCCGTGGCAGCCGCGCTCGACAAAAGAGGCGCGACCGAACGCGTCGCGATCATGCTGCCAACCAGCGCGCCGATGGCATTGGCGTTTTTCGGCATCATGCTGTCCGGGCGCGTGCCGGTCCCGCCCAATTTCTTCCTGGCCGGCGAAGAGCTCGCCTACATCATCAAGGATTGCCAGGCGGGCCTTCTGCTAACCACGAAGTTCTTTGCGGAGGCCGCAAAGGGCCTCGATGTGGATACCGTGATGGTGGAGGATTTTCTCCCTGAGGCGCTCCAGACCCCTCCGGCCCGACCGGCCGAACCGGCGAAACTGGCCGCCATCCTCTACACCTCCGGCACCATCGGGATTCCTAAGGGCGTCATGCTCAGCCATAAGAACATCCTCGCGAATGCACAAGCGTGCGTGGAACACTTCAATTTCACCCCGGAACACGTGCTCTTGGGCGTGTTGCCGCTCTTTCACACTTTTGCGCTCACGACGACCCTGGTGCTGCCCGCGACAATCGGCGCAACCGTAGTCCTCATGCCGCGATTTGAACCGGCAGGCGTCCTTTCATCCATCGCACGCCACCAGGTGACGACCGTCGTCGCAGTGCCCAGCATGTACAGGGCGCTCATGAGGTCGCTCGCGAAGGCGGAGACGAACCTTGAAAGCCTCGTCCTTCCCATTTCCGGAGGAGAACCGCTCTCCGAGGACATTTTCGAGACTTTCCGGGACCGCTATTCGGTGACGATACTTGAAGGGTACGGGTTGACCGAGACTTCGCCGGTAGTTGCCGCTAATACTCCAGGCGCCATAAAGCCCTTCACCGTCGGCCGCGCGCTTCCCAATGTTGAGGTGCGCGTCGTTGACGAATCGGGCCAGGATGCGGGAATCAATGTTGACGGCGAAATATGGGTCCGCGGCGACTCCGTCATGCAAGGGTACCTGAACCTCCCTGACCAGACACACGAGGTCCTCACGGGCAACGGCTTCCTGCGCACCGGAGACATCGGCCGCATAGACTACGACGGATTCCTCAAAATCACCGGCCGCAAAAAGGAAATGATAATATGCGCGGGTGAAAACGTCTTCCCCCGCGAGATAGAGCTCGTTCTCGCCCGGCATGAGGCGGTGGCTGAGGTCGCCGTCATCGGAATCCCGGACTCGGTGCGCGGAGAAGCCCCTAAGGCCTTTGTCGTCCTGAAGGAAGGCGCCGAGGCGAGCGACACTGACCTCAAGGAATTCTGCCGCAGCCACATAGCGCGCTTCAAAGTGCCCTCGGAAATCGAATTTCGCAAGGAGTTTCCGCACAGCCCGACCGGCAAAGTGCTCAAGCAGCGTCTCGTCAGGGGCGGCCCCGGCGGAGCAAAGCGGTGACGGCGCTTGAGGTCGTCTTCTTCGCCATAGCCCCCACGCTGGCCCTTGCGCTTATTCTTGTGAGTCTGCGCGACCTTTTCAGGGATAACTGGCGCGAAGTTGTTTTTCTGGCTGCAGCGTGTCTCGTCTTTTTTCACAGGATACTCTTCTTTGGCGAGGCGCTCTCTCAGAGCGACGCCGACCTTTTGCAGGCGCAGTTCTTCAGCGTCTATCGCACCGCCATTTTGAATTTCGGCGAGGTCCCCTTCTGGAGCCCCTACATCGGCACGGGTGTGCCAAATCTCGCCAATCCCCTCTCGGCTATGTTCTACCCGCTGACGCCCCTTTTCATCTTGATGGACGTCTTTCGGGCGCTCGGAGTATTTGTTGTCTGCCATTACTTTCTGGCCGGCGTATTTGCCCTCTTTCTGGCAAGGGGGGTATTCCAGACGCGGCAGGCTGCGGTTATTTTTGCGCTGCTTTACGCATTCAACGGCTGGGCAATCACTCGCGCCGCTCACCAGCCTGCCATCGAGTACATGTTTGCCTATACGTGGCTGCCGCTTGCGGCACTGGCAATCGAAAAGGCTATAAAAGGCGAGAGTCGCCTGGTTGCATGTGTTACAGCTGGGGCGGCTGTCGCGTGGACCGGCATTGCATGTCCGAACCTTTTCGTCTATGGAATGCTCCTTCTGGCGACGGCGTTTGTGCTGAGGATGGTTTACCTTCTCTACGTCACGAGGACAAACGCATTTGCGGTGGCAGTGACGGTTGTTGTGGCGGCGCTGGCATTTGCCTTTGCGCTTGGGGCGCTGGAATACCTTCCCGCATCCGAACTTGCCGGATTCACAAAGACAGGCCGCCTCGGCGCGTCGCTGCCGGGCGGATGGCGCGGACAGCCTCTTGGTTTCCTGACTATGCTCAAAATGTACTTCCCCTATACTCCGGGCAGGCCGTTCGCCGTGTACTACTCCCCCGGCATGCTTGCCGTTGCGGCCGCTCTTTACGGGCTGTATTCGCTCAGGCGCAACAAATCACACAGGGTGGCTGCGGCTGGCGCCATCGTGGTGCTGGTCTTCGGCATGGCGCTTCTGGCTAAGACCGCCCTCTTCACGACACTGGCGAGAGCGTCCGACACTTTCGCCCGCGCGAGCCTCATCCCCGCAGGGCTCATACTTCTCGTCCTTCCAGTAGCGTTTCTGGCGGCACTTGGCGTTGACGCCCTGTGCCGCGACCGCAGATGGGTTCTCGGTCGCAGACCTATCCTCGTAGTCGCGCTCGTATTCACGGAGCTTTTTGTCGGCTTTGGCATCGTATATCCTGCCATGGGCGAGAGAAAACTCACTTTCGACTACAGAAAGGAAATAGCCGATTTCCCCCATCTTGACACCATCGCGGCGGCCGGTGACGCAGGACGCATGCTCGTGGTGTCTCCGCCGGAAGGCGACATCATCGCCCCTTCGTATGCCGTTTTGTCGCGAGGGCTTTCGCGGCTGAACCTGAGCCTCTCCGACTTCGCACCCGACTGGGTTGTGCAGGCCATCGATGAGGCCGCCCTCGACTACAACCCGACCACTCTCGCGGCGCTCTCCGTAGGGTATGTGGCAAGCACTCGCGAACTGCCGTCACTCGGGCGTGAGCGCGTCGTGCTCTGGAAAGACGTCTACTCGCACTACGCCGACAACGTTCATTTCCCGCTGCGCAACGAGCCCGGATGGCTTGCATGGGATTCCTTTGTGCATCTGTATAGAATAGCCGACATAGTCTCCCCGGTCCGCGCCGCGCCGCTCTCCCGCAAGGCGATCCTCACAGGCCGGTCGGAGACTCCTCTTGATGAAATCAAATCCGCGCCGCTGTCTGAATACGAATCGTGGACACCGATGACCGTACTGGGGCAAACGGCCAATTCGATAATCGTGCCGCTGCCGGAAAGCGCGCCGACACGCTACTTTTTCGCCGTGACCGCGTACCCGGGATGGCATTTCTACGCGGACGGCCGCAAGGTGCCTCACGTCACAACCGCAGGGGCGTTTATGGCGGT
>CALMGO010000033.1 GCA_937863625.1 uncultured bacterium | reverse complement strand
GCTTGTACTCGGCGTTCCGCGTGCAGAAGTGCGAGCCGTGGTCGCTCGTGTAGATGATGAGCGTTTCGCCCTCAATCCCGCGTGCGGACAGCGCCTCGCGCACGCGTCCGACGACCCCGTCAATGGCATTGCAGCAGCCGAGGTAGTCGGGGAAGTGCTCGCGCCAGTCTCCCCCGGTGCCGACGAGGTCGCCCGGGACTTCATACTTGCCAAACCTCTCCTTGCTCCCGATGGGCCCCTCGTATCGCCCGTGGTCGTTCTGGTGGTGCGGCTCGATAAACGACACAAAGAGGAAAAACGGCTTTTCGAGCGACCGCGTCCGTATGTAGTCGACTGCGTAGTCGCCCAGCGCGTCCGCGCGATAGCGCCCCCGGGGGAAATCCACCCTCTCGCCGTCGCCGTTCCACATGTGCCCGTCATAGCTGTGCGATGTAAATTCGAGCACGTCCGCCGCCAGCCAGTAGCCGTACCCGCCGCGAAGTTCCACAGGCACCGGACGGGCGCTATAATCGATTTTTTCGCCGCGCGCGTTGATGGTCGATGCCAGGTGCCATTTGCCGATGTAGCCCGTCTCATAACCCGCCGAGCCGAGCCTGTGCGCGATGGTGACCTCGCTCTGCGGCAGTGCGAGGCCGTTTACAAAGCAGCCGGTTTCCGTCGCGTATTTCCCCGTCTGCAGGCACGCCCTCGCAGGCCCGCAGACGGGCTGGCAGGTGAAGGAATGCGCAAACCTCACTCCGTCAGCCGCAAGAGAGTCGATATTCGGCGTGACCGGAAGTTTCTGCCCGTATGCCCCTACCGTGTCCCAGCGCTGCTGGTCGCTGAAGATAAATACTATGTTCGGCCTTGCCGCTGCGCCTTCTCCGCTCACGACCTCTCCTTTGGGACGGAACACCCATCGCGCGAAACGCAATCTTGCGTTACATGCTAAAGCTCAACGTCCGGTGCTGGAGTTACGGTTGAGACGTCTTCTTGGGATACGTCGCCTACACAGGTGAATCGCGCATCCTTGAGCCTTTTCATAGCTCTGGTTCGAAAGGGCCCATTCTCAGCTACGAGACCCTCGGCTTTTGTTACGGCGCTCTCCAAATCATCTTGAAAGAAACCTGTATGGATCAGAAGAAACCCAGTCCGAAACTCAGCAAGGTGGTCGTTTCTTCGCTCCGCATGACCGGTTATGTCAATCCGTGCAGCCATTGTAGTGTGGACGAATCCATTTCGCATACGCCAAATAGAATCAGCGTGTTTCTTGTAACCCGGCCCAAGCTTTCCCAGGAACCACTTGAAGCGTTCCCCAATTTTACAGACAATTTTATCTTCGCAGATCAATTTGCCCAGACTGTCTATGACTGCGAACATCATGAGTAGAGCTGCAATGCAAGAACCGCAAATGCAACCGTTCTCTATTGGTTTGAGCATATGTTCCGTAATCCACAGGAAGTACTCCGTGATTTTTGCATCATCCTCTTGACTCATGATTCCACCTCCACGCCGTGTTCTCAGCCCCGATAATCCACCCGCTGTCCTCAAGGTTATCAACATTCGACTTGCCACGTTCGCCATGTTCGCGCGCGGCAAGCCGCGCTCTATGAGACTAAGACTTCTGGCTCTTATCCTGGGCTCCCTTTATCCGGTTGTAGAGAGGAAGTCGCGCATGGTCCTTGAAGAACTGGTCGAGCCAGTAAGTCTCCCACTTCCGCTGCTCCGGCTCATCTTCTGTAATCGAATACTCGATCTTGTCAAATTCCCAATCACGTCTTTCCTGAGCGAGGGTGCGGTCTTTGATGTTTCCCCTGCCGATATAAACAACTTCTTTCCCTCTGCGGTAGCGGTAGATTCCCGTTGTAGAAGAAGGGATTTTGCTTTTGTCGCTGACAACGGTTTCGAAAGCCGGGCAGACCTGTATCTCCCACAGGCCATCGGGGTTCTTCAGCGGCTCGAATCGACGCGCGCGTTCATCTTCCAGTTGGCTTACGGCGCGAAGCCAGGCGAACTTTGTAAACAGGCGACCCACTTGAATGCTATGAGACTTCAGTTGCGTATACGCATCCTGGTCTGTTTTGTCATTATGGAACTTGAATCCAAGCTTGTAGTGCGCAGGTTGCACGTAAATTGTGACAAAACGGAACTTGGTGAGGTCAGCGTGTTTAACGAAGTATGAGTTAAACCCAAAGGAAGTTCTTCTGAAAGAAATCAGTGGGCGTATCTCGTGTGCTTGGGCACTGGAACCCTTTCTTACCTTTACCCATTCGTCATTCATAATAATCTCCTCCAAATGTGACGATACGGACGGCGCTATCCATCACAGCAACTTGCTGGTGCATCTGCGGGGTGCGGAGGGCAGAAATAACTGCTCTCTGCACCCGGCGGCAACTTTTCGTGGAACCGGCATTGCCAAGGGTCCTACCGCGTGCGCCAGAGTTTATCCGCCGTGGCAAGTGGCTCCCATAAGTCCACTGCCAATTCAAATCAGTCTATCCACAGATTTCACAGATTACACAGATTTCGACTGAGGACCGGCGAACCTTCTGTACTCAAGGGTTGCGCTGCCGAAATTGAGAAGCAGCCCCTTGGGGAACCCCCCGGCTTTCAGGTAGTTTATCACCTGTGCTTCCTCGATACCGCTGAGTTCGCCGAGCGCCTTCACTTCAACAAGAAGGGTGTCAAAGCATACGAAGTCGGCGCGGTAAAAAGTCTTCAGAGGCTGGCCCTTGTATACTACAGGCAGTTCTGATTCGCGCTTGAACGGCACGCCCCGCAGCGACAACTCGACTGCAAGAGCTTCCTGATAAACCGCCTCCAGAAAACCGCAGCCGAGCGTTGCATGCACTTCCATTGCCGCGCCGATGACGGCATGTGTCTGCGTGTCCCGTATTTTACCCATCGATTCCCCCCCCAATGTCTTGGTCCTTGTTCTTGTCTTTCTCAAATCTGTGAAATGTGATTTTCCGCTTCCCGGTTTTACGAATCTCTAAAATCTGTCTGCCGTTCGTTCCTTGTTTTTCAGCCTTCTATAATCTGTGCAATCTGTGTAATCTGTGGATACACAGGTTCTTGGCTGCACGAGTTTTCCGAGTTTCTTACGCGCTCGCGCGAATCAGCCTTTGCCTTGCTTCGGTTCCTGCCTTTCTTAATCTGTGTAATCTGTGAAATCTGTGGATGAAAAAGGTTATATCACAAACTCCCTATCGAGGCTCCTGTACTGAATCGCTTCCAAGAGATGTTCCTGTTTGATATTGTCCGAGTTGGCCAGGTCCGCTATCGTGCGTGCGACCTTGAGTATTTTGTGATACGCGCGCGCGGAAAGCGACAGTGTGTCCATAGCATGCCGCAGAAGCGCTTCGGACGATTCGTCGACGCCCGCATGCCGCTTCAAGTCGCGCGTCGTCATCTGCGCGTTGGAGTAAATCTTACGCCCCTCAAACCGTCTCGACTGCGCCGCGCGCGCCGCATGGACGAGTGTCGCCATCTCCCCGCTTGACGTCCCGGGGGCCTTGTCGCTGAGCGTCCGATAGGGGATAGCCGGCACGTCGAGGTGTATGTCGATGCGGTCCAGAAGAGGCCCGGAAATCCTCGCGCGGTACTGCGCTATCTGGTGCGGCGTGCACCTGCATTCGCGACGGCTGTCGGTATAGTAGCCACAGGGGCACGGGTTCATGCTCGCGACGAGCATAAACCGCCCGGGATAGCGCACCGTGTGCATGGCGCGCGCGATGGTGACGTGGCCGTCTTCCAGCGGCTGGCGAAGGACCTCGAGCGTCTTTCTCTTAAATTCCGGAAGTTCATCTAAAAAGAGCACCCCGTTATGCGAGAGCGACACCTCGCCCGGCCTCGGATTGGAGCCGCCGCCGATGAGCCCCGCATCGGAAATAGTATGGTGCGGCGAGCGAAAGGGCCGCGTCGCAAGTAGCGGCTTTCCATCCATGAGCCCCGCCACCGAATACACCTTTGTCGTTTCGAGAGATTCCTCGACGGTCAGTGGCGGCAGCACCGTCGGCAGCCTCTTTGCCAGCATCGTCTTGCCCGTCCCCGGAGGGCCTATCATGAGAATATTATGCCCGCCCGCGGCCGCGACGGTCAGCGCGCGCTTTGCGTGCTCCTGCCCCTTGACGTCTGCAAAGTCCACGTCATACCGCCCATCACCGTGAAAGATGCTGTCGAGGTCGGCCTCGACTGCCGGGATGGCGAGTTCCCCTGATAGAAATCCCACCGCCTCCGCGAGCGTCTTTACCGGTATGACGTCTATCCCGTGAACGACCGCCGCCTCCGGCGCGTTTTCCCATGGGACGACAAGCCCCGTGAGTTTCTCGTCGCGAATGGCAAGGGCCATGGGCAGCACTCCCGACACCGGCCGGACAGTGCCGTCAAGAGCCAGTTCGCCTACGGCCGCATATCGCAAAAGCCGCGGCATCTCGGCCTGCGCCGTTGCGGCCACGAGCCCCAGCGCGATTGGCAGGTCGAATAGCGGGCCTTCCTTTTTGACATCCGCCGGCGCGAGGTTAACTGTGATGCGCCGCGGCGGGTAGAAATACCGCGAGTTGGTGAGCGCGGCCTTCGTGCGTTCGCGCGACTCCTTGACCGCCGCGTCCGGCAGCCCGACCACGACCGACGCCGGCAGCCCCGCTGCCACGTCGACCTCGCACTCGACGATAAACGCCTCGATACCTGACGTACCTGCGGAGAGTACCCTTGCAAGCATGGCTGCCCCCAGTAAGGATGAACGGATGACCACTTCGGCGGCATTATACATGAGGGGCGGACAGATTCGAAAAGGTAATTCCCCGCCCCATGGGCGAACCGCGCGTCTGGGGGGCATGTGACGGCGTGACCGCCGGCCCTACCGCCCCCAGTCGCCGAGCGCCTCGACCTTTGCCGTCTCCACTGTCCCGTCGGGCCATACAGGGGCAAGGAGTAGCGCCACCGTCGTGCGCCCCTCTTTTGCCTGCACCTTGACCACGAGCCGGCTGACGCCGACATTTGTCGCCTCAGGCGGCTTTTGCGCAGCAGACTCCACGGTGAGGACGGCGTCTTCAGGCGAGAGTATCGTAGCCGTTAGCGTGTGGCCGTCGAGTGTCAGCGTGGCGCGTTGCTCTCCATCGAGTGTTATCTTTGCGCGCGTGGTCATCCCGCACTTTATCTCGTGCGGCGCGGCAAGGTCAAATTCATCCTGCACGAGTACCGCCCCCCGTCCGCCGACCATCCTCACACCGCGCATGACGGACGTCGCCGCGGGATATGCGCTCGACAGGTCTATCACGACTCCCGACGAGTCGGCGTCGGAAAAGTGGCTCACGACCTTGGAGACAGCCGCTGCGTTCTGGTCGGCGCCGTCTATGAGCGGCACATTGTGACTCTGCGAATTGAGCCGGTAATATTGCCATCTGCCGCCGCCCGGCCCGCTGTCCCAGTAATCCGGCAGGTTGTAATCGTCAGAGCCGAGGTCTGTCGCCCACCTGACGCCGAGCGCGTCGACGATGAAATTGCCCAGGTCGAGATGCCCGTGGTTGACCTGGTTGTAACCGGCCTTTACCCCGACGAAAAGCGCGTTCTCATCTCCCCACGCGCTTCTCATCACCGCCACCGGCACGCTCCCGCGAAAGAATTTATCAAGCGGAAGTTCGCCATTGTCCCCCGCGCCGGGTTTCACGTACCACACCAGATGCAGCGGCTCGCACTCCTTCGGATACCTCGCCAAAAGCGCATGCTCGTTGTCGGCATGAAGGGCGCTCCCAAAGCGCCGCGCCAGGTAAAACACCGCCGCCTCCGGCCGCGCGCGCGAATTCTCCCCCGCATCCGCAAATGTCAAAAAGTGCCCCGTCGGCCCCGCCATATAGAGCGGACAGTCGAGAGCCTTCGACAGCCCCTCGCGGTCACCGACGCCAAAGTCCGTCCCCAGCGCCGTTTCGAGTGCAGAGAGCCCGTAGCACGTGTACCGCGTTGCGTAGTTCCAGTAACCCACCCCTTCGCCCCATGCGCCGTCGGGGTCGTATTGCCCGAGTGCGAGCGGCAGGCGCTCCACGGCCCCGGCCACGATCTTGTCCGCTATCTCGCCGTCGGTCTCCGCCACCGCCAGCGCGCCTGTGAGAAGTCCGCCGTGACAGACCTGGTTCCAGTTGAATTCACTCGTCGTCCACCACGCCTCTTCGTCGTATGCCTTTATTCCTTCTTCGAGACCGAGCCGCAAGAGCGCTGCGCGTATACGGTCGCGTGTCTCATGGTTCATGTAGTGATAGAGCCAGTCGTAGCCGATGCCTACCGCGTGCGACATCTCCGCCGTGTCTAAAAAGTGCGAAGGATTCCAGTCGGGGAATGCGCACACCGTCAGCATGTTGTCGACGGCGCCGGCCGCGTATTTCTCATCGCCGGTCATGCGCCATGACAGCCCGAGATAGTAAATGCGCCTCACAGCTTCGCGGCTCACGTCCAATAGCCTCGGCCCGATGAGCCTGTGCTCAAGAGGGGGCAGCGTGAGGATGGCGTCCGCCTCCGCGCGAACCGTCTTCCAGTATCCCGCGAATACGGCGTCGCTTGCCGCCGCCTCCTTCATCCGCGCGAGCCCTTCATCCGTCAGTACGAGCCTCGGGTGCCCCTCTTTGAGTGTCACCAGCATCCTCCTCGATGTAGTATCCGCCGATTCCTCGCCGAGGGAGAGCCCCCCGATAGCGATAATGGCGAGAACCGCCCCGAATAGCAGCACTTTCTGCATGGCTTTGCCCCCTGACCTGTCGCGCGTCCGCCTCCCGCAACCCGCGTTTCCCGTGCGGACAAAAAGAATATCCACGCGGTGAATTATACATGGGGGGCGTATGTAGTCGAAAGCGTAATTACGCTGGGGCCGTCTTCGCCTGTCGGGGAGGTCCTTCCCGATATGTACGGGCGGGTTCTATGCCCGTCCCCGCCTTTTTACGTCGCGACCGGCCCTGCTGCCCGCACTTGCCCGAGGCTGACACCCGCTACTGAGGCCGGGCAATAATCGGCAGGCTGCAGGAGCCAAAGTCCTTACGCGGGGCGCCGCGCCGGATATCCTGCGTAAAGCACTTAATCGTGCGGCGCGCTTCGGTTGCATTCTTCAACTCTTCGGGAGTTTTGTTGAATTTCCAGAGATCTTCCGTTGCCACGTATCTGCTGTCATCCTCGACATACAGGGTGAGTGAGTAGGAATGCACCGGCACGAGGCTTTGCAGCGGGACGCGAAAGTCCGAAATATCCTGCTCGGCCGGGAGCGCAAACCCCCAGGCCAGTTCGATCTTGTCCTTTTTCCAGGAGGTCCTGTAAGGTAACCGGATATTGTATAGGGCCTCGAAATTGTCGAACGCGACAGGCGCCCCGTTCAGCGTGGCCGATTCGAGGACGGCCCCTTCGACCGGTCCCATGACGCTGTAGAATGAGGAAATCTTGTGCGGGAACCGGTGGAGCGTGAGGACAGTGTGCGCCTCTATCTGACCATTGGCCTTGAGCCGCCAGAGGTCGTCCTGACGATTGGACAGGTTACTCAGCCCTCCGACTATCCCGATGACGGCAATCACCCCGCAAAACCATACTACCTTCTCCCGCCGCGACAGGCCGCGCAATGGCCCGAAGTCTGTTTCATCGGCCAGGGTTGCTCCGCCAGCCAGGGCCAGCCGCACTTGCTTGGTCTCTTTGAGCGTCACCAGTTTGGACTGTGCGATCGCAAACAAGACATTGAATTGAATTACAATCGCCACGGTTGCCATGATGACCATCCCGTAGCCGACAAATTCCTTGGTGGTGGTAGCCTGTAGGATGAAGCCCCACAGTGCATAGACGCCTATGGCGCAGTAAAGGTAACTGACCAGCCAGTTCCCGCGTTCGGACCATTTCATTTTCTTCTGAAAGGCCTGATAAACCTCCGTCTGCGCCGCACGCACGCGGCTCGGGTCGAACCCGCTGTCACCGGCCAACGCTTCCTGAATGTTCTTATCGTAATCGCTCATGGTTTGGTCCCCTTCATCATGTTTCGAATTCTGTTGCGAAGTGTGTACAGGCGTGAGCGGACCGTTCCCTCAGGTATCCCGAACGCCTCAGCAATTTGCGATGTGTCAAAGCCTTCTTCGTACTTGAGCGCCAGCAGAGCGAGGTCGCCTCCCGACAGGTGAGCCAGCGCATGACTTAAATTCTCAACGCGCGTATCTTCATGGTAGGGCGATTCGTTCTTCGCGAGGGTCCGCGCGGAAACGTAAGAGTCAAACCCCTTGGAGTGCCGTTTCTTGCGGCGGATCCAGTCGTTGCACTTGTTTCTGACTATGCAGTATGCCCAGGCGGCGAAGGCGGCCGGGTCTTGCAGACGGCCTATCCCCCGTCCGATGGCTATCCATGTTTCCTGCAGGACGTCATAGGCCGCATCCTCTTCGCCGGTCAGTCTGCGGGCGTGACGCCACAAGCGCTCCTGCCAGGCGCCGACGAGCGACTCAAAGGCCGCCGCATCGCCCTCCTGACACCGCAGCACCAGCAACTCATTCCGGATCTGTTCCTTCTGGCTTCTCATCTGGCAATTAGGTCGCTCGTGGCGGCGCCGGCGTTCAGAATAATCTCAAGGATTTCCGCACAGCCGATGCTCTGATACACGACGTGCCGTACTCTTGCAACCATGGCTGCCCCCGCAAAGAATCAGTGGATGACCGCTTCGGCGGCATTATACATGAGGCGCGGGCGCATACGAAAAGGGAATTCCCGGTGGGGGAGTCTGCGTCGCCT
Source organism: uncultured bacterium (assembly GCA_937863625.1). Classification (GTDB taxonomy): domain Bacteria; phylum Planctomycetota; class DG-23; order SLPQ01; family SLPQ01; genus CALMGO01. Next base: position 62 of record CALMGO010000033.1, on the reverse strand, counting down.
GTCCGGGAGGCTGTTCTCGATATGTACGGGCGGGTTTCAAACCCGCCCCTGCCTTGTTACAT
>CALMGO010000032.1 GCA_937863625.1 uncultured bacterium | reverse complement strand
CAAGGGGAAACCCATGGCGCAGAGGCTCGCCGACGAGTTCGTGGCCGCCTTCAACAAGGAAGGCGCAGCCATGACCACCAGGGAAAACACTCACAAGATGGCGGAAGCGAACAAGGCATTCGCCCACTTCGCGTGGAGATAAGCCAGACGCTTTGACCCTTAGAACCGACGCAGGCGCCGGTAAGGAGGCCCCTTATGTGCCTCCTGCCCTCGGGTTAGCGGCGCTGCGCCTATCGTACGGACCCTTTGCGGAAATCTGGACTCCTTTGACTGGACTCAACGTATGTCAGCGCCCATTGATACGAGGCCGCCGGTTGCCCGGCGCCGCAATATCGGCATTATCGCGCATATCGATGCCGGAAAGACCACTGTCTCCGAGAGGATTCTCTACTATACCGGCAAGGAACACCGGATGGGCGAGGTCCACGACGGCACGGCCAAGATGGACTGGATGCCCGAGGAGCAGCAGCGCGGGATTACGATAACCTCCGCCGCCACCACCACCAGGTGGCGTTCGCACGAAATCACCATAATAGACACCCCGGGGCACGTGGACTTCACGGCCGAGGTGGAGCGTTCACTGCGCGTCCTTGACGGCGCGGTAGTCGTCTTTTGCGCCGTCGGCGGCGTTCAGGCGCAGTCCGAGACCGTCTGGCACCAGGCCGACAAATATCACGTCCCACGTATCGCATTCATCAACAAGATGGACCGCGTTGGCGCCGATTTCCACGGCACGGTCGCTCAGATCCACGACAGGCTTGGCGCTCATCCCGTGATCATCGCGCTGCCGCTTGGAAGTGAAGCCTCGCTTCGCGGAATCATCGACCTCATGGAAATGAAGGCGCTGGTTTTTGACGACGAGAAACAGGGCACAGAGTACGAGGTGGTTGATATCCCGCAGGAGTTTGCCGACGAGGCCGCTCACGCCCGTGAGATGATGGTCGAGCATATCTGCGACGTCGACGACGTCGCGATGGAAAAGTACCTTGTAGGCGACTATACCGCCGACGACCTCAAGGCCGCCTTGCGCAGGGCGACTATCGCAAACAGGGCCGTTCCCGTCATGTGCGGCTCGGCCTTTAAGAATAAGGGCGTTCAGCCTCTGCTGGACACTGTCTGCGACTACCTGCCCAGCCCGCTCGAAGTGCCTCCTGTCACCGGCACGCATCCCAAGACCGGCGAGGCGATCGTACGGCACAGCGACCCCGGCGAGCCGCTTGCCGCGCTTGCGTTCAAGATCGCGGCCGACCCGCACGGCGACCTCACGTATGTCAGGATATATTCCGGCCGGTTGCGCACCGGGCAGAAGACATGGAACCCCGAAAGGCAGCAGCGAGAGACAGCTACCCGCCTCTGGCTCATGCACGCCGAAGAGCGTATACGCATCGAGGCCGCAGAGGCCGGCGACATAGTGGCCGTCGTGGGCCTCAAGTACACCGTCAGCGGCGACACGCTCTGCGACCAGGCGCATCCGGTGCTCTTGGAGAGAATACGCTTTCCGGAGACGGTGCTCTCCATGGCTGTTGAGCCGAAGACCGCCGCCGACAGGGATCATCTTGGCGAGACCCTTGCCAAGATGGCCCGCGAAGACCCGACATTTCGCAGCAAGGTCGACGACGAGACCGGCCAGATGATAGTCTCGGGCATGGGCGAACTGCACCTCGACATCATAAAGAGCCGGATGCTGCGCGAGTACAGTGTCGACGCGCGCTTTGGCGAGCCCAAGGTGGCCTACAAGGAGACGATCAAGGGGGCCGTCACGGTCGAGGCGAGGTTTATCCGTCAGACCGGCGGACACGGCCAGTACGCAGTCGTCGAGGTGGAGTTTGAGCCGGTCGCCGACGAGGCGATGGGCGTTGAATTCGTAAATAAGATCCGCGGCGGCAGCATACCGGTCGAGTATATCCCGGCGGTGGAGGAGGGCATCATCGAATCCGCCCGCGCCGGCGGGGTGACGGGTTACCCGGTCATAGATTTTCGAGCGAC
>CALMGO010000031.1 GCA_937863625.1 uncultured bacterium | reverse complement strand
GAGGTGCATGTCCGTCAGGAGCCCTGCGTCGTCTCCGTCAAACGGCGGCTTGCCGCTTATGAGTTCATACGTCATGCATCCAAGCGCGTATATGTCCGTCTCGGCAAATACCTCGCAGCCTTCGATGAGTTCCGGCGCCATGTACTTGGCCGTGCACATCACATGTCCGCTTTTGGTGCGCTGTATCTTGCCGCATTTCTGCGCCAGACCGAAATCGATCACCTTCACGTGGTCATCCGGCCGCACGAGAATATTCCCCGGCTTGATATCCCTGTGGACGTATCGTTTCGAGTGAACGTACTCGAGCGCCGCCGCCGTGTCCCTGAGTATTACGATGGCCCGATCTAAAGGATATTTCCCGTCCTTCTTGAGGATCTCGTCGAGTACACGGCCTTCTACATACTCCATTATGTAGTAGAGCGTCCCCTCCCGGCGCCTGAGTTTGTATGCGTGGACGACGTTCATGTGCGTCAGGCGCGACGCGGTCTTCGCCTCGGTCTTAAACCGCTTTACAAAGTCCTTCCGCTCGACCAGTTCGCTGTTGAGTATCTTCGCCGCATAGGGAAGCTTCGTCCGGGTGTCGCGTACTTTGTAGACGACCCCCATCCCCCCCCTGCCGAGGACGTCCTCGACTTCAAATCGTCCGAGCATCTCGCCCGGCGACAGAACCCCTTTGCTCATTTGCGCTTGCCCTTCGCGCCGCGCGCTCCGAAAAGCGCCGCCCCCCATACATCTTCCACCGTCTCGGCAAAGATAAACGTCATCCCCTTCTTGCGGACGCCGGCTATCTCGTCAAGTTGCGCCTTGTTCTGCGCCGGAAGGATGACCGTCTTTATCCCGGCCCGCCCCGCCGCGAGTATCTTCTCCTTGATGCCTCCAACCGGCAGTACGTGGCCGCTCAGCGTGATTTCCCCGGTCATCGCCACCTCTTTGCGGACGGGCCTCCCCGTCGCCGCCGATAAGAGCGCCGTCGCCATCGTCACTCCGGCCGACGGGCCGTCCTTCGGCGTCGCTCCCGCCGGCACGTGAACGTGTATGTCGTGCGTGCGGAAATACTTCTCGTCAATCCCGAGTTTCTCGCCGCTTCGCCTCACGTAACTCAGCGCCGCCCGCGCGCTCTCCTGCATCACTTCGCCGAGCTGCCCGGTAAGGATAAAACCGCCCTTGCCCGGCATCGGCAAAGCCTCCACAAAAAGAATATCCCCGCCCGCCGCGGTCCACGCCAGGCCGGTCGCCACTCCCGCCCGGCTCGTCCTGCGCGCCACCTCGGAAAACCTCTTCTCAGGCCCGAGATACCGCTCCACCTCGCGCCCCGTAATCGACTCCGCCTTGCGGTATCCCACCGCCAGGCGTTTGGCGTATTTGCGGCAGATTGAGGCTATCTTGCGTTCCAGATTGCGGACTCCCGCCTCCCGCGTATACCCGCGCACTATCTCGCGAAGCCCGCCGTTCGTAAATTTCAGTTTGCCCTTCGGTATCCCGTTCTCCTCCAGTTGCTTCGCGACAAGATGCGTCCGCGCGATCTGGATCTTGTCCTCCTCCGTGTAACCCGGCAGTTCTATGAGCTCCATCCTGTCCAGAAGCGCCGGCTGTATCGTGTCCGCCACGTTCGCCGTCGCGATAAAAAGAACCTTCGACAGGTCAAAGGGGAGCTCCAGGTAATGATCGCGGAAACTGAAATTCTGCTCCGGGTCCAAAACCTCCAATAGCGCACTCGACGGGTCCCCCCGAAAGTCGCTGCCCACCTTGTCTATCTCGTCCAGCATGAATACCGGATTATTCGTCCCTACCCGCGAAATGCTCTGGATTATCCGCCCCGGCATCGCCCCCACGTACGTGCGCCTGTGCCCCCTTATTTCGGCCTCGTCACGCATGCCGCCAAGCGACATCCGCACAAATTTGCGTCCCATGGCGCGCGCAATCGACTGCCCGAGGCTCGTCTTGCCCACGCCCGGCGGCCCCACAAAGCACAGTATCGGACCGCGCGTATCTGCCTTGAGTTTCCTGACCGCCAGAAACTCTATCATCCGGTCTTTTACTGTCTCAAGGTCGTAGTGGTCCTCGTCGAGTATCTCCCGCGCCCCCTTAAGATCAATGACGCCTTCCTGCGAAACGCTCCATGGCAGCCCGAGTATCCAGTCGACGAAGGTCCTTATGACCGTGTATTCGGCCGAGGACGGCGGTATCCGCTCGAGCCTCGACACCTGCTTGGCCGCTTCGTCCGCCACGTCCTCCGGAAGGTCGCTCTCATCCACGCGCCTGCGCAGTTCTTCGATCTCCTCGGCGCCGCTGTCAAGCTCGCCCAGTTCCCGCCGTATCGCCTTGAGCTGCTCTCGCAGAAAATAGTCCCGCTGGCTCTTGCTGATCTCCGTCTGGGCCTGCGTCTGAATCTTGTTGCCCAGTTCCAGTATCTCCAGCTCGCGCTGAAGCACCGCGTATACGCGCTTGAGTTTGTCCTCGGGCAGGTTCAGCTCGAGAATCTCCTGCTTGGCGTCCTTGTCCATCCGGATGAGCGCCGCCGCAAGATACGCCAGATGAAGAGGATTGTCTATCTCGCTGGCTATGGTCTGCAGTTCCTCCGCCAGGTACGGCGTCAGCTGCACCAGCCGCCTGAATTGCTCCAGCACGTTGCGCATGAGCGCTTCGGCCGCCAGGCGGTCCTTCACTTCGTCTTCGGGCGCCTTCGCGACTTTGCCGATAAAGACGTTCTCGCTGAGCCTGACGTCGCTGAGTTTTATCCTTGACGCGCCCTGCAGTATCAGGTTGAGCGTCCCGTCGGGCGCCTTGAAGAGCCGCATTATCCGCGCCGCCGTCGCCACCTCGCAAAGGTTATCCGGAGTGAGGTCCCCCTCAAAGTTCGCCTTCACCGTCGCCATCGCAAGCATCCGCTCGCGGCTCATCGCGTACTCGACCGCCGCCACCGCCTTTGGCGCCATTATCGAGAGCGGCACTATCGTGAACGGAAATATCACGTTGTCGCTGATGGGAACGACCGGCAGCTCCCCCGGCACTGTGCCGTCCACCTGGCCGCCGTTAAGAACCGGCATCCCGCCCTTCTTCATCTTCCCGCTGTCGTCGCTCATTTTATCACTTGGCCTCTATGATTATCGTGCGCTCAACGTCACGTCGCGCCCCTGTGCTCTTCCCTATCCGAAGGCTCAATATCCCCAGGCCCAGCGTAGCTTCCACCGGCGCCCCTCGCAGGGGCCCGGCAAGCAATATCTCCTTCTCAAATTCACCGCACACCATCTCTATCTGGTGGTAATGGTTCGTGCCCGGGTCCGTCTGCGGCCGCCGCACTCCTCTGATGATGAGCCTGTCTCCATGCTCGATTACCGCTATATCCTCCGGACGCACTCCCGGCACCTCCAGCGAAACCACCACGTGCTCCGCCGTTTCACAGATGTCCATGTTCGGCCGCCACGCGCCTCGCTCCGACCGGTTCATCCCCGCCGAGAAAAAGTAATACAGGCTCTTTGAAACTCCCCTTTTCATCGCCCCTGACTTCCTCTCTCGTGCGCCCCGCCCGCGCTTCGCCTCACCTGTGAAAGCATTTCACCCGGGAACACTCCCGGATACGTCCGGACTTTCCATCCGCCGCGCTCCAGCGCCACCGTGGCGACGGCTGTCTCGCTCTTGTTCTCCTTGAAATCCTTTGTGAATACCACGCTGCCGATCGCGCCCAGTACTTTCGTCCTGATGCCGCTTACGCTGTACGAAGACTCCTGCTCCCTTACACTTGCCTTCTCAAAAAGAGCGAGTACCTCGCTGCAAAACACCTCCACGCCGGCGCACGGCGCCCCGAGCGCCGTCGTAATGTCGAGCCAGTACTTGTGCGCGGACTCAAATGCAAACATTCCGTCAATCTCGGAAAGATCCCCTGACGATATGCGCTCATGAAATGAAAGAACCGCCCTCCCCGCCTCTGCGCTGCTTCCGGAGTACACGCCCGCTCCCCCGCAGCTCCCGGCCGCGTCACGTCCGCGCGCTTCGCCCGGAAAACCGGCAGACCCCATCAGAAATCCCGCCATGGCGCTCACCCGCGCTGTCGATTTGACACTCCCAGCTGGCTGTAGAATAAAGCACGTCCGCCCGGAATTCAAGGCCAATTTCCCGTACAACCTCGCCACGGCTGCCTCCTCGGTCTTTCGCGTCGCCGTGTACCATCGGGAAAATCAGCCCGCTTCCGGGCGGACGTTAGTTTCCACCGTCTTAATCCGCATCCCAAAATGGGCACGGGCTGGAAGAACCCGGGAACGGGCCATTCCGGCCCCGTGTTCAGGCCACGCCCCCGACTCAACCAGCCCGCGCCGCGTTCTACAGATGAATACCTAACCGTTCATCGCCGACACCGGCGCAAACTCCATTTCTACCGCGGTTCGTCCCCCTCCGCTGCAGATCTCCGCGCGCCCTCCGCGAGCGTTGACCAACTCGCAAGCGTGCCTGAGCGTCTCATTGGACATCTGCGTGTCTGCCCCGAACCGCGACACAAAGCCTATTGTGATCGAACTTCTCCCATGATCCCTCC
>CALMGO010000030.1 GCA_937863625.1 uncultured bacterium | reverse complement strand
CGGTAGGATTTTCGCTCGGCAGCGAGGCCACGCTACTGGCGCTCAAGAACAGCTCCGGCGCAGACGCATCCGTCGAGCCCTCGACAGATGTCTATCTCGCCGTCGTGGACCCTTCGCTCACAGTCGCCGCCTTCAAGACCCTCGCAGATTTGAGAGCCGCAGGAATCCAGAGTGAGATGCACATGGAGGCCAAAAGCGTCAAGGCTCAGATGCGAGCAGCCAACAGGAAACGTTCCCGCGTCGTCGTCCTCGTGGGACCCGATGAAATGGCCCGCATGAAGGTGCGCGTCAAGGATATGGACTCCGGAGTCGAAACCGAAGTCGACATAAGCGCGCTGCCTTGTGCGGTCAAAGATATCCTCGGCAAAACGCCGGGGAATTAGGCCCAACGCGGGCCCTTTTGCCTCCTTCAAACGGGCCCACACTGGAAAGGAACCGGACAGTACAATGGATTTCCTCAAAAGAAACGCCACTTGCGGCCAACTGCGAAAGTCAGACGTCGGCAAGACCGTCACTCTGAACGGCTGGGTCTCTTCCTCCCGCGACCACGGCGGGCTTATCTTCATAGACCTGCGCGACCGTTATGGATTTACCCAGGTCGTCTTTAACCCGGAGGAAGACCAGGCCATACACTCCGTTGCCCAGCAACTCAAAAGCGAGTTCTGCGCCGCCGTAGAGGGCATCGTTCAGGCCCGCCCCGAAGGCACCGTAAACGACCATGTCGCCACAGGCGAAATAGAGCTACATGCGCGCAAACTCGAGATACTAAATACGAGCGAAACCCCTCCGTTTGAGGTCGACGACCACTCAAACGTCAACCAGGAACTCAAGCTCAAGTACCGCTTTCTCGACCTGCGCCGCCCGTCGATGCAGAAAAACATGATCCTGCGCCACAACACCGCGCAGGCCATTCGCCGCGTCCTTAACACAAAGGGCTTTCTCGAGATCGAGACGCCCTTCCTTACCCGCTCCACACCCGAGGGTGCGCGCGACTTCCTCGTGCCGTCGAGGATGTACCCGGGGCAGTTCTACGCGCTGCCGCAGTCGCCTCAGCTCTTTAAGCAGATGTTCATGGTCTCAGGCCTCGACAAGTACTACCAGATAGTCCGCTGCTTTCGCGACGAAGACCTGCGCGGCGATCGCCAGCCTGAATTTACCCAGCTCGACCTTGAGATGTCATTTGTCGAGCAGGACGACGTACTCGAGACCGTCGAGGCGGTGCTGGACGAGATAATGGGCTCCGTCGCGGAGAAACCCGTTCAGCCCCCCTTCCCTCGCATGACATGGGCGCAGGCCATGGACAACTACGGTTCGGACAAGCCCGACACGCGATTTGAAATGCTCGTGTCGACCTTGGACGACATCGCGGCAAAGTGCGGATTCAAGGTCTTTTCCTCCGCCGTCGAGGCAGGCGGCACGGTCCGCGGCATAAACGCCAAGGCCGCCGCTGATAAATTTTCCCGCAAGGACATCGACAACCTTACCGAGTTCGTCAAGACCTTCGGAGCCAAGGGCCTCGCATGGATGAAAGTCGAACAGGACACCCTCGCAGGGCCCATAGCCAAGTTCTTTACCCCTGACGAGGCCCTGGCCATCCGCGAAAAGATGTCCGCCGCGCCGGGAGACCTGCTGCTTTTCGTCGCGGACGAATGGAAGACCGCGCTCGACTGCATCGGGCGGCTTCGTCTGGAAGTCGCTTCAAAGCTCGGCCTCGTCGCCGAGGGGAAGTTCAATTTTCTGTGGGTCGTGGACTTCCCGATGTTTACCTGGAATAAGGAGGAGCGCCGCTGGGACGCCGAGCACCATCCGTTTACCAGTTCCAGCGCCAGGACCCCCGACGAAGTGCGCAAGGACCCGGGGCACCTCGTCTCGCGCGCCTACGACCTCGTCTTAAACGGCACGGAGCTTGGCTCCGGAAGCATCAGAATACACGACCAGACCATGCAGCAGGCGGTCTTTGACGTCCTCGGCATCACCCCGGAGGAGGCGGAGGAGAAGTTCGGTTTCCTGCTTTCAGCGCTCAAGTTCGGCGCGCCACCGCATGGCGGTTTCGCCATTGGACTTGACAGGGTGGTCATGATATTGGCAGGCGCGCCGTCGCTCAGAGAGGTAATCGCATTCCCGAAGACGCAGCGCGCCATCTGCCTTGTAACAGGGGCGCCGGGACGAGTCGCCGACGCTCAGTTGAAAGAACTCGGGCTCAAGACCGTCACGTAGCCGCAACAAGCGAGGTGCCAATTGAGACGGACCAAAATCGTCGCGACCCTGGGACCGGCCTGCCAAACGCCGGAGCAAATCGCCGAGCTCATCTCGGCCGGCGTTGACGTCGTCAGGCTCAACCAGTCTCACGGCGACCGCAAGTGGCACGAGCAGGCGCTGGAACGCGTCAGGAAGGCCTCACGACGGCTCAAGAAGCCGGTCGCCGTCCTCGTCGACCTCCAAGGTCCGAAGGTCCGCATCGGTCGCGTAAGAGGCGGCAGCGTCACTCTCACAGAG
>CALMGO010000029.1 GCA_937863625.1 uncultured bacterium | reverse complement strand
TTGTCCAGGATGAACAGGCGTCCCTCCCGTGCCTGGTCAAGGGCCTTGCGCAGGGCGGCGGCGTTGGGGAAGCCCTTTTCCACGCGGCGGTCGGCGAGGGCGATGGTGACGCTCTTCATAAGGGAGCAGATTTCGTCGATGCGGGCTCTCAGGCGGGGACCGTGAGGGAGAAAGATGATGACGTTACGGACACTGCCGGAGGACGCGCTCGGCTCTTCGAAACGGTCGGTAACGCGCGACACTATGTCGATGATGTCGCCTGTGGGGGCGTCGCGCCCCTCGGGCGGGACCTTGAGGACGACCATGATGAGGTGGATCGCCTGAGCGGGTCTTTCGGCACGGACGAGGGCGAGGGCGGCGGCGAGGTGGTGATGCATGCGCGTGCGGAAGACAAGAAACGACAACCCGGCGGCGACACTGAGCAGGCCGAACGCTGACAGGAAAGCAAGAGGTATATCCCTGCCGCCGTAGATGAGAAACGCGCCGCCCAACACAAGAACGATCATGACCGCAAGCGGCGGGCGCAACAGGCGCTCTGTGCCGGCGGTGTAGAAAACGCCGTCTTTTTCGAATGCTTCCTTTGGGCGAGGCTGAGGCATCGTGCGAGGCTCCAGAGAATTATCCTGCCATGGTCCGCGCGCACTGCGCTTATAAGGCGTATTGCGATGCTAACAGGTTAACAAAAAGGACGGCAAAAGCCAAGTGCCGGCGGCGACGGGCGAAGGAGGAAAAGGGGCCGCGCGCGGCGGACACGGGGATTGGGGGGTTACGGGTGTCTTTGCGGTTGCCGGTGGCGGTGAAATGAATTACAATGTGCCGGGCGCGGGTGGGGGCGCCGCCAAGCCGTTAACAAACCAATACGGACGCCAAAGAGGAGGGGCATTGTGGCCGAGAACATCAACGTGCCGGTTTTGTACGCGGAGGGCGAGGGGCTCGCGGAGGCGTGGGAGAACGCGGTCCTCGTACTCTATAACGACGGGTGCCGCGTGCAGACGTCATACGACAAGCCGGGAGACCAGCCGAGTTTTGAGGGGACGGTGACGTACGTGGTGAGAAACCCGATGGCCGAGCCGATGATTCACATGTGCTTTCCCGGCGGGCCGTCGGACCTCGAAGAATACGCGATGGAGGTCTGCGAGGGGATAAAGGACCACTGGCAGCGCGACGCGAGCGACCCTGATGATGAGCGTTGGGAATACACTTACCACGCGAGGATATTCGCGTATGACGCGCCGGGGCTCGCGAAGCCGGTCAATCAGTTTGAGACGGTGGCGAGGAAACTTGCGGGAGTTGACAACCCGAAGGAGACATTCAAGAGGAGTAACCAGGTGACGCTGTGGAAGCCGTGGGAAGACCCCGGCTGGTCGTCGCCGCCATGCCTGCAGAGGATGTGGTTTCGGATATTGCCGGGGACGGACGGGAAACTGTATCTCAACATGAACGTGCATTTCCGCAGCCGCGACGCGTATGACGCGGCGTATATGAACTCGTTTGCATTCATCCGGCTCATGAAGATGATGCGCGACCGCGTCGTGGAGCTCAATCCCAAACTCGATCTGCATTTCGGGCGGTACGTGGACCACTCGGACAGTTTCCATATCTACGGGGCGAAGCTGGACGAATTTGAGACGCGGTTTCTCGGCGGGCTGGAACTGAGGTCGTTTACCGAGCGGACGGCGAAGTACGAAGGCGGCTGGAAGGATATGATGGACGAGGAGCGTCCGCGGATAATCGCGAAGGTGGCGGAGTACGATGCGACACACCCGAGGAGATAGAGGGGCTTTCATCGGGAAGGCTCGAAGTTTACCCGCCGTGGCGGGGCACGAAGAAAGGTAGGAAGTTAGCTCAATTGGTGGGATGCAATAATATCCTACGAGGCCTTTTAGAATCATCGGGTTCTATAGCGTGACGCGGCACACGAGGAGCCTTGCACAAGACGGGAGTGGGGGATGAAACATGTGTAAACCAATTGTGTTCCTAAGTCATTCGTCCAAGGACAAGGAGCGCCTTGCACCGTTCAAGGAGATGTTACTCAAGAAGACTGGGGGGACCATAGAAGTGTTTCTTTCCAGCGACGGACAGAGTATCCCCTTTGGCCGTAATTGGATAACGAAGATAGAGGAGGCCTTGAATCGCGCCAAACTTATGTTTGTTTTCGTCTCGTGGAACTCCCTGGACTCACATTGGCTCTTCTTTGAATCAGGGTATGCTTATTCTAAGGGTATTAAAGTCATCCCTGTTGGGATCCTCGGCGTTGACCTCAGTCGTGTCGCGCCGCCTGTAGGTTTGTTGCAAGGGTTCAATATCAATTCCGAAGAGGGACTCAATAATGTTCTTGATGTGATCAATAAAGAATGCGAACATCAACACGTGCTTGACTTCAGCAGGTCAGAGTATGACGTGACTCTTGGCGCACAGAATAGGGCGGAACAAGACTCTCTGGCATATTTCTCGCCAGTAATAACTAGCGTGGAGATGGTCCTGAAGGAGTGCAAAGGGGACGTGTTGAGTGCGCTCGCCGCGCTTTTCGAATCCGCGGGAACGTGCTATCAGCGCGATACGAACAAAGTGTCTACTTTCGGTTTTGTGATGGAACTAGCCAAAGAAGATTTTATCGTAACGCTCGACGCCTCAGTTGCGGCAGCCGCCTTCTTAAACCTCGACAAGGCAATTGCGACAGCCGGTATCAAACAGGTTGCGCCGGTCAGTTTAACGGTCAATTTTGACAAGGGCATTCAACTTGTCAGCGGTGTAACAAGAATGACGGCAAGGTTATCGAAAACCGCGGTGGCTCTTAGCACGCAGGGCGGGCTTTCATTTGGGGGCATGAATTTCGAGCTCGACAGACAAATGAGCCTCAGTTTTCTAGGACGTAGCAGCACTGTCACGCCACCCCGTGCACGCATAGGTCCGGCCAGGATACGCGGGGAGTATGGTGGAAATGCGCTCGCGGAGATGCCTTTGGGAGAATTGATTCAGATCCTATTTGACGCAGAGGTCCTGTATGAAGACCCGTACGGGCCGCCCCTGTTGCAGGGCACGCATTGACTGGAAGGACATCCGCAGTTCATACCGCGTGCGCTTAAGCGCACCCAATGCGAGGCGAATAGGCGGGTCAACAAGCGGACCTATATGACTATGATCGACGAGATACTGCCCTATCGCAACAGCAGAATGGACGAAGCGAGGAGGAAGCTCCGGAATCGCATACGGAAGTTCGACCCCTCGCAAGTCATATGGCAGTCCATCAGACGCTTGAGCCGCTTGGACCTCAATGACAAGAGCGGATATCCGCGCAATTTGGTGCTGTTCCTGATAGAGATGACGTTCAGAGACTGGCTCGAGTGGCCTGCGCGTGGGAATGACCTCACTGAGAAGGGCCTAAACGGTCTCCTGAACCAGGTTTCTGCTCTTGAGTCGCATGCAAGAATGCCTTCTGATTACGCCAATCTGCCACGTTTTTTCAAGACCCTTAGCTATCAGCAGTTCTATCTTCAAGACGAGCTCCATATTAACCGAATCGCGCGGCCGCTAGTGCTCTATGATCTTGTGAACGCTGAAGGCTATCTGGCGAAGCGCTTCATGGAGATGGCGAGTTTGCCAGTCACCCGTTTTCAAGAGTTCGCTGCAATTTACACTCTTCTGACGTGGGACTCCACGGGCCATCCTCCTTCAGCGACAGCAGACCAACTGGCTAGATCCCTCAAGTGTGACTTCGCAGAGATGGAGAGGTTCCTCGGCTTGATATCTCTTCGCTTCGATGAGGTTGGTCGGTTTCTAACAGAACACAGCCGCGTCTACAGATCGGGCGATTACGATTTTCGCAAGGAGACGACGCTCACACTCCGCCCAGTGGTGCGAGAAGATAATGTCTACATTCCATATTCCCGCTCCCTGCTAACTCACGCGCTTGAGCACTTCGTGTACGACACGCTTAGAGACGATTCCGCTCAGAACTTCATGAATGAGTTTGCGGTGCTGTTCGAAAAGTATGTTGGATTGGGATTGCGCCAGACAGGACTCAACGTGATCGCCGAAGATGAGCTGAGACGGTTTCTTCCGTCAGATTCGAAGGTCGTCGACTATATGGTAATCGAGGATAGCGGCACGGTGCTCATTGAGGCAAAGGGTGTCCAGATGCATGCGCTTGCGCGGGTGTCCGAGAACGCTGATGTCATAGGTGATAAGCTCAGCGACTCGCTCATAAAGGCCATCCTGCAGGGAAACGAGGTGGCTACGAATCTCAATGCCAACCCGCCGAAAGAGTTATCGGCAGCAAAAGATGCCCCGTGGTTCCTGCTGGTCATAACATACAAACCGATGTTTGTAGGAAATGGTCACGGTCTTGCCGGCGTACTTGACGAGACCTTGATGGCCGATCTCAACGCCAAACTTGGCAAGCAGCCAAGGATGCCGCTGAAGCATGTATATTTCCTGTCCGTTGACGAGTATGACTACCTGCTCGGCGTACTCCAAGCCGGCGCGAGCTTAGTCCAGATGCTGAAGGATGTAGTTGCAAAAGACTCAGATCCGGCAACTGCAACTTGGGCATTCTGTCAACACTTGACATCTCGTCAAGCGCCTAGGCATTTGGTGTCGCGATATGAAGAACTTTGTGCGGCTGTCTCTGTGGGGCTTCAGAGTAGAGGGTCCAGGCCCCAGGTGAGAGCGGGCGTGCTGTAGAGGAGGAATCTGCCGTGAAAGTTCTTGTTTTGGCGGGGAGTCCGAGGAAGGGCGGGAACACGGACATATTGGCGGATGAGTTTTTGAGGGGGGCGGCGGAGGCGGGCGCAGAGGTGGAGAAAGTGTATCTCGATGATTTCGCCATCCGTCCGATAGGCGAGGTGGGCGATGTCCTCGGCGGGCGCGACGACGTGCGCTCGGGGGACGACTACTTAAGCGTATTGGAAAAGTTTCTGGCGGCGGACGTGGTGCTATTTGCGACGCCGGTATACTGGCAGGGAGTGTCGGCGCAGTTGAAATGCTTTCTCGACCGGCTGTCGTGCTACATCAGAAAGCCGGGGTATGACGAGAGGATGCGGGGGAAGGGTTACGCGGTGGTGACGACATACGGCGCGGCCGATGAGGGGCACTGGGTGACGGAGCCGGTGAAGGCGGGGGTGAGATTTCTCGCGGGGCGATATCTGGGGGACGTGTGCGCGCAGGCGTATAATAAAGGCGACGTGGCGAAAAAACCGGAAGCGCTGGCGGCGGCGCGGGCGCTGGGAGAGAAAGCGGTAGAGTCGGGCGCGTGAGACGGGAACTCGTAAACCAGAAAGCGGGCACGATGCATCGTGCCCCTACGGGAAACGTCTTTTATGCAGTCCGCGGCATGGCAAGGAGGATGAAGTGATAAAGCATATGTTGATGTGGAATCTCAAGGAGTCGGCCGAGGGACAGGGTCGCGAGGCGAACGCGGCGAAGATGAAGGAGATACTCGAGGGGCTCAATGGAAAGATACCGGGGCTTTTGAAGCTCGAGATCGGGATGGATTTGTCACGTGGGGCGACGTCGCGGGAGATAGCGCTATACAGCGAATTTGAGACGAAGGAGGCGCTGGCGGGTTATATCAAACATCCGGCTCATGTTGCCGCGGCGGCATTTGTCAACAAGGTGGCGACGGACAGGGTGATTGTGGATTTTGAAGTGTAGGGGGTCATAGGAACGGGACGGCGGGCGCACGCCCCCGCCACGGCGGGTAAACCTCCACAGGCTGGTAAACGTGCGCCCCTGCAACAGATACGGCATGGCAATTAAAGGGACAGTCACCTTAATTGGAGAAACGTAAGTGCTTATTGGGACAGTAGATAAGAATCCGGGGGTTGGGAATTAAGGTGACTGTCCCTTTGGGAATTAAGGTGACTGTCCCTTTAATTATTGATCGGGAGAGAGCGTATGGCGTGGCGGTGGGTGGAGTTTGACGAGATGAGCGCGGGGGAACTGTATGAGGCGCTCAGGCTCCGGCAGGATGTATTTATCATCGAGCAGGAATGCATCTATCCGGAACTTGACGGCGTCGACCAGGCGTCGCTGCATCTACTGGTGCGGGGGGACGATCGCGCGCTTGTGGGGACGCTGAGGGTGGTGCCGCCGGGGGCGCGGTATGAGGAGCCGTCGATAGGACGGATCGTGGTGCGGGCGGACGCGCGGGGCGCGGGCCTCGCGCGACGGATGATGGCGGAAGCGGTCGCAAAATGCAGGGCGCTTTATCCCGGGCGGACGATAAAGATACAGGCGCAGCAGTACCTCGAAGGATTTTACGGGAGCATGGGGTTTCGGACGATTACAGAGCCGTACGACGAAGCGGGCATCATGCACGTGGACATGGTGCTTGAGGGTTAGCGAGTGGGAGTCCGAGGCAGGGGGACAGTATAAATACTGTTCCCGGGGTATTTAAGAGATACGCCCACACTCATATACACACCGGAGCGAATCAGGTCACACGCCGAGCGGCGATTCGAGCATGGTCTTTGCGCCGAGGTGGTTGATATTAATCGAGGCGGCGGTTTCGAATTCCTTCGCGGCCGCTTTTGCATCGCCCCTTCCCATAAGTCCCAGCCCGACGAGGTAATGCGCGGTTGCGGTGTGGAGCACGGGGTCTTGCGCTGCGTCAAACTTCCCGAAGAAGTCGACGACCGGGCCGGTGCGAAGCATCTCGCGGCCGAGGTCTATAAGGCCATCGAAGCCGGCGAGGGCTTCTTTCTCGCGGCCGAGTTTGCGGAGGGAGAGCGCCTGGTAGAATGCAAGGTATGTCCGGGGGCGCGACTTTTGAGAGGAGCGCTCGAAGGCTGCGTGGGCGGCGACGTCGTCGGCAAGCGCCTCGTGCGCGAGGCCTGAAAGGCAATAAACCTCCGGAGAGCGGCCGCCATCGAAGGGTTCGCCCATTTCGAAGCGATAGGGGTACTCGGCGGCGGCGGAGAAATCCGCGAGCGCGTCGGCGGACCGGCCTGCGGAGAGATGCGCGCGGCCGCGCAGGAGGTGCGCGTCGACGAAGATATCATGCGCGGAATTTTCACCGCCTTCCCAGATGTGAAAATGGTGGGAGTCGAGGAGTTCAATGGCGCGGGCGTACTCGCCGCAGAGGACATGAAGGAGTATCTCGCAGAGAAGCGCGTCATCGCGGCGGGCGACGACGTCGTGGTGACGCTCGAGGATGTCGAGGCGTTCGCGATGGGGGCGCTGAGCGGCGGCGAGGAGTCCGTCGAGTTCGAAGTAGTAGCGCGGGTCGCCGGGGTTGCATGCGAGGGCGGTCTTGATGGAGGCGATGGCGCGGGACTTATCGGAGT
>CALMGO010000028.1 GCA_937863625.1 uncultured bacterium | reverse complement strand
CCGCGCGACCAGGTCGGGGGTCACGCCGACCACGATGCTGGCCTTGCCGTCCTCCGAGGTGGCGACCAGGGCCACCACGCCGGAGCCGATCTGCTTCTTGCCTTCGTCGGCGAGGCTCTTGAGATCCTTGATCTCGATGCCGGAGACCGCGCGGGCGAGGAGCTTGACGTCGCCGACCATGCGCACGCCGTCGGCGCCGTCGGCCTTGGCGCCGCCGCCCATGGCGAGCTTCTTCTTCGCCTCCGAGAGCTCGCGCTCCAGCCGCTTGCGCTCGTCGAGGAGGGCCGCGACCCGTGCCGGCATCTCGTCCACCGGGGTCTTGAGCTCCGCCGCCCACTTGTCGTATGTGCGTGCAAGTTCGAAGAACTCCTGCATCCGCTCGAATCCGGTCGACCACTGCGTATACATGATCCCCACGACTCCATCGACGCCGTCGGTCACCTTCATCCAACTGTTTATGTTGCCTTTGAGGTCGGCCGTGTCGTAGTAGCCGCACATTATCTGCTTGTGCCCGCGCTGCTCGAACCATACCGGGTTGAGCTTATTCGGCGAGTACCAGTTGGCAATCCGCACCTCGGGGGGGAGTTCCTTCCAGCACCCGTAGTACGTCCCTTTGCACAGGTAGTAAAGCCCGGCCTCTTCGACCGACCGCCCGTTGTGAAACGGCGTAAACATGTCCGACCAGATATAGAGCATGGCATCAGGCTTGTGCCTCCTGATGATTTCGAGGCTCCTCTTCATGTACCTCGCCAGAAGTCCAGACGGGTCGAGGTTGGCCCCGTCCGCCTGCACCTCCCACCCGGATACCCGTATCTCGTCAGCCGCCATGAAGAAAGTGTTCGACTTCCACAGCCTCGTCACGAGTTCCATCTGCCGGTCCATCATCTCATAGAGCCGCGGCTCCTCAATCGACAGCCCTATCTGGTCGTTGTATATCCGCATCGCGTGGTAGTAGGACACGAGGACCTTGCGCGACTTGATGCGCGTCTTCTTCGTAAGCGTTATCGCAGGCGCCTGGTGACGGCAGTCCCCGAGCGATGCCACCGTAAACTCCGCATCGCGCACCCTCTCAAAATCCCTGCCTTCCTTGTACACGGTCTTACCGTCCGCGCTCGTCACCGTGAGCGGCGTCGCGTCTCTGCGCACGATATTCAGAAGCCCCGCCGGCTCCACCGCAAGGTCGTCAAACCAGACCGTGCCGCCTTTGTACTCCGTCACGCCGACGGAGAGTTCGATCTCGTCAGCCTCAAGCGTATTAAAGACGCATTCGTGCCGCGTCCAGTCCTGCGTCGGTTTGACATCCATGTTGTAATACGTGTTGCGCCGCTTGCCGCCCAGCGAAAATATCTGAACGTAGTCCTCCCGCTCCGCCTTGACGTCCCGGGTCTTCATCCAGAGGCTCAGGCGATAGTATTTGAACGGCTCCACAGCCACCGTCTGCGTCACCCGCACCGCGCCTTTAGCCTCCGCCGGGAGAGCTTTTTTCGACGATATCCTTACCGACGATTTCCCGGAGTGCTTTTCATCCCGGTCGACAAAGGAGAACGCGCCCGGGTAATCCATCCGCCAGTGCGTGAGCTTCCCGTCGCGGGACTTTTCAAAGCCCGCGTCGGCTATATCCGGCACGGCCGCCGGGTCAGGCGTCGCAACTCCACCCTTCACGACAAATGGCGCCTGCCGCACAGGCAGCCCCGCCGCCAGGTTGATGTCGTGAGCGAGAAACCTGAGCCCGTACCCGATGGGAAAGATGCTCGGTACAATTTCGATCCCCATCTCGCTGACCGTCTTGCAAAACTCCTTAACTTTCGCTTCGTATGCAGCGTCGACGAGGTCCCAGCGATGCATGCTCGGCTCGCCGAGCGTCATGTGCGTGACACCGGCGCTTTTGGCTTTTTTTAGAAGTTCAAGCGTCGCCTGCCGCTTCTTGTCGTCGCGGAGGTCCGTCCCGTGCTGAATCCAGTACTCGCTGAGCGAGCGCCCTCCCCCGCCCCCCTCGGCAAACATCACGGCCGCCAGCGCCAACATTGTCATCGCACACACTGTAATAAGCATGTAAACTCCTTCCAGTTACCCGTGGCCCCAGTCTCCCGATGCATCAACTCTCCCTTTGGGAGAGTGTCTCACAGTGAAAATGCGCCGCCGCCTCAGCCCTGCTTCTTATACGCGTGCGTCGCAGGCACGAGCCCGGCCAGGCCTCCGAAGATAAACGCGACACGCACCGTCTCGGCAATCTCGTCCTCCGTAGCGCCCTGTCCGCGTGCTCGCTCGGCGAGCGCCTTGACGCCTTCCGCGCGGCCGAGAAGGGCGTCCCCGAACATCATCATGAGCGTTTTGGTCTTTGCCGGCAAAGCGCCGTCCCTGCCTGTGAATTCCTGAAGCTCGATCACGCGCTTGAAAAGCTCTCCGTCTCCTCCCTCAAGCGCCTCCATATACAGCGGCTTTGGCATGGCCTGCTCCTTTCTCCGGCTCCGGTCTCCCCACGACACAGGCACACGTCAGCAGTCACGCTCACCGTGCGGCTGACCCGGTGCTGCCTCCACATTACCTGTTCGCCTATCGTTCAGCAGGCTATTTTTCGTTGACTCCCGACTCGCCGGTCGGAGTCTCCGCCACCCATGCCGGATAGTCCTTCACCAACTGGAAGAACTCCGCCACGTGCGTGAAGTTACGCGTCCACGTCGTGTACATCATCCCTATCACTCCGGGCGACCCTTCAGACACCTCCATCCACTGTTTGATGTTGGCCTTGAGGTCGTCGGTGTCGTAGTAACCGCAGAGCACCTGCTTGTTGCCGCGGTCGGCGAACCACTTTACGGAGTCCTTCGCCGGAGAGTACCAGTTCATCACGATGACGTCCGACGGCAGGCCGTCCCACGCGCCATCCCAGTTGCCGTTGACAAGGTAATAGTAGCCTCTCGTCTCAAACGGACGCGCGTTGTGAAACGGCGTGTACATGTCCGACCACGTGTATATCCTGGCCTGCGGGGCGTTCTTTCTGATTATCTCGATGCCCCTCTTTGTGTTTTCGGCGAGTATCTGGCCCGGCGTCTTTGTCGTGCCGTCAGGCTGTATTTCCCAGCCGCCGACGCGTATCTCGTCGTAACCCATGAAGAACCCGTCCGGCTCCCACACTTTCTGAACGCCCTTTACCTCGCGCTCCATAAACTCCACGTAGCGCGGGTCTTCAAGGCTCGCGTTGACCTGCCCGAAATATATGCGCGCCGTGTGGAAGTACGTCGCGAGGATGGTCTCGCCGTCCTTGACGCGAGAACCTTCGGGGATAGTGATGCCGGGTATCGCCGGCACCTCGATCTCGCCGCGGTCGCCCCTGCCGCCCCTGCCGCCGCGCGCCATCTGGATCTCCGCGTAGTCGCGGCCTTCCTCGTAGACGGTCGCGCCGTCTGCGCTCGTTATCGCGAGCGGCTTCGTCGGGCCGCGAAGCACTCCGAGCATGCCGGCAGGCTCGATTGAGATATCATCCATCCACAGTGTGCCGGCTGTCGCCAGACTCGCCCCTACCGAGAAGTCTATCTCCGTCGCCTCCAGTGTGTTGAAAGTCAGCGTGTACTGCGTCCAGTCCTGCGTCGGGCGCAGCCGGAAACCCTCGTAGCAGTAGCGGCGCTTTCCGTCGGGGGCGAGAATGAGCACGTAATCCTCGCCTTCGGCGGCGATGTTGTCGCTTTTGGCCCAGAAAGTCATCCGGTAGTACTGGAACGGCGTAACCTTGAGCGTCTGTTTGGCGCGCGCCTCGCCTTCCTTGAGTCCGTCAAAAGGGCCAAA
>CALMGO010000027.1 GCA_937863625.1 uncultured bacterium | reverse complement strand
GCAGAGCTCTCTAAGGCGCCTCAAAGCGCGTGCCGCCAGCCAGACAAACGGATTGAACCAGAACAAGATGAAAAGCACTGTCTGAGCAGCGTTTATGATAAGGTCGCCTCTTTTCACATGAGCGATCTCGTGAAGAAATATGTGCTCCGCCGATTCGGCGGAGAGTTCCGCTGCGCTCGTCGGTACGAGCAGTACCGGTCTCAAGACGCCGAAGGCGGCCGCGCCGCGCACGGTGTCAGTCAGGACAACGCTCGGCAGAGACCGCACGTGGAGTCTGTCGGCGGCGCGTTTCAACGCGGAGTCGAGCGTGGCCGTAAGGGGCGTGGCGGAGGCGCTCACAGAACGCGAGAATCTAAAGACCCGGATGCCGACATATGCAGTTATGGCGGCAATACCGCAGAGCCAGAAGAGAAAAGCAAGAGTCTCCCATGACATGGCGTGCGCGGCGATGACTGCGGGCGACGAGGCGACTGGAGCGACGTAGGGGCGCTCAATCGCCGCCGCGGGAGGTAGATAGCGGGGGAGGGGAGCGACTTCTATGTCTGCAACGTGTGCCGGCAACGCAGCGGGGGTCGGCGCCGCTACTTGAACAGGCGGCAAGAGCCACGCAGCGACACTCGTCGGCAGGGCAAAAGACGGCGGCAGCAGGAGTCTCACGAAGACAAGCGCCCAAAGCGCGTAGCGGACCTGCGGCCAGCCGCGTTTCCTGAGCGCGAGGTCGATAACCCATACAAAGGCCGCGAGAACTGCCACCTGAATTGACAGAGGCGCTATCCAGCCCCACCAGACCGCAGAGATGTTATTTAGATACGTGGTCATTTCGCGCCCCCCTTGTCTTCATCCTTCAAGGCATCAATCAGTTTCTTTCGCTCGGAAGGAGAGAGATTCTCCTCTTCGACGAGAAAGTGCACGAGCATGCCGACCGACCCGTCAAAGACCTCTTC
The DNA here is from genome assembly GCA_937863625.1 of uncultured bacterium. GTDB lineage: Bacteria > Planctomycetota > DG-23 > SLPQ01 > SLPQ01 > CALMGO01. The sequence continues at coordinate 3,628 of CALMGO010000027.1, read as the reverse complement.
GGCCATGGACCGCAGCGCCGAAAGGCGCGCCTTGCGCCGGGAGACAAGCGGCGAGTACATGGCCGCGAGGCCGTCCTTTCGCTCGGAGAGTGCGCCTTTGGTCACGAGGCGCGAGAGCATGGTCTTCACGGTGGTGTAGGCCCAGTTTGTCTCGCGCGGCAGGCGCGACTGGATTTCCCGTGCCGTCGCGGGGTGCCCCTGCCAGAGGGCGTTCATAAGTTGCCATTCGGCCTTGGTCAGTCTCATATTCGAGGCTCCTTTCTACATGTGTAAAAGCAGTCTATTACACTTGTAGAAGGCATTCAAGGAGAAAAGTGAAGATTTTTGAAAAAAGATGTGTAAGGCGGCTCAAAGGCTGGGAACCAGGCGATTCAGGTTATGAGCCTTGCCTAACCGAGCACGAAACGTAACGTATACGTATTACATTGGCGCTTTTTGATTTGCCGTTTCCGAAAGCCGTACTTAAGGAGGAGAAATGTCGGGCAGGCCACTCAAGTTTCGCCATGAAGTGATAGACGCAAATCCGCCGGGCTCAGAACATGACATTACGCTCATCTTTGATGTGAATGGCGACGACCGAAACGACATAGTAATCGGCGGCAAGGCCGGTCCGGTCAATCTCTTCTGGTATGAAAACCCCACCTGGCAGCGCCACGATATAGCTTTTTCGCCGGGACTCGAGGCGGGTGGAGTCGCGATTGACATCAACGGCAACGGCCGGCTCGACATAGTCGCAGGCCAGCAGTATAACGGCAATGAACTGTACTGGTTTGAGTGCCCCGAAGACCCTGCTCAGCCATGGCCCCGGCATCTGATAGAGGACAGATTTACGAAATATCACGACCAGGCCATAGGCGACGTTGACGGCGATGGCGAGGACGAGATAGTCATCATCTCGCAGTTGTCCGGCGTGTTGGGGTATTATGACATCCCGAAAGACCCGTACGCAGAGCCGTGGCCGAGGGAGAGCTTTCACCTTCTGGCGGAGGGGGTGGCGCAGCACACCGAGGGGTTGGTCGTGGTGGACATAGACGGCGACGGGGAAAATGAAATCATCGCCGGGACGAACATACTGCGCCGGGGCCAGGGCGGCAAGTGGGCAATGGAACCTTTCGCAGTCGAAGAAGAATTCTTGTGTCCGCGCGTAGCGGTGTGCGACCTCGACGGGGATGGCCGGCTGGAGATGGTCATCGTCGAAGCGGAGCGACCGGGGGCGCGGCTGGCTATATGCAGGCAGCCGGACTGGAAGCCCGAGGTCATGCGGAGCGACCTCTTCCATGCGCACAGTCTGGCGATTGCCGACTTCACCGGAAGCGGCAGGGGAGACATATTCGTTGCGGAGATGGGGCTGGGGAAGAATGAGAATCCGCGGATGTTTGTCTATCTCAACAAGGGCGGCGACTTTGAGGAAATGCTTATAAGCGAGGGCATCCCGACACATGAGGCGAAGGTTGGCGACCTCACCGGCAACGGCAGGCCCGACATCGTAGGGAAAGCATACGACCCCCAGCGGCATATTGATGTGTGGTTCAACGAGAGTTAGGTGTTCGAACTTCGACGTCACAGACATGATTTCAGGGCTGACTGCCCGGAGAGAGGAAAAATGAACAAGGTAATCACGGTGGCTGTGCTCGTGTTGGGGTTATTTGCAGCGGCGTCCATTGCGTCGGGGCAGGAGGCCGAAGCGGAATCTCCCGTTCATGCGAAATACGTCATACTTATGATAGGCGACGGCATGGGCTTTAACCACGTCGACGCGGCGAGCCTCTATAAGCATGAGCGTACGGGCGCGCTTGCGTGGGAGAGGTTCCCTGTGAAGTATGCGATGAGCACGTACCCTGCAGGCGGGAGTTATGACTCGCAGGCGGCGTGGAAGAGCTTCGATGCGGTCAAGAGCGGCGCGACCGATTCGGCTGCTGCGGCGACGGCTCTGGCGACAGGGGTAAAGACATACAACGGCGCCATCGGCGTTGACGAGGACAAGAAACCTCTTGGTAACGTGAGCGAAGCAGCCGAAGCGCTTGGCAGGTCGACCGGCGTTGTGACCACGGTTACCTTTCCACATGCGACTCCGGCTTCCTTCGTAGCTCACAACGAGGAACGTGACAACTACTCGCCAATCGCGCTTGAGATGCTCGAAAAAAGCAGTGCCGACGTAATCATGGGCGTCGGCCATCCGCTCTATGACGATGACGGCCATGCGGAGAAAACAGAGGGAGACGAGGAGCGATACAGATATGCAGGCGGCAAAGGCGAGTGGGAGAAGATTATTGCCGGAAAGGCCGGCGACCAGACCGATGCCGATCACAATGGCGTAAAAGATGACGCATGGACATTCGTGGAGACGCGCGAGGGCTTTGAGAAGTTGATGACCGGCGCGGCCCCCAAGCGGGTGCTTGGCATGCCGCAGGTTTACGGCTCGCTTCAGAATGGCAGAAGCGGACACGACGAAAACAAGAAAGATGACATGCCTTTCGAGACGCCGCGCATTTCGACCGTTCCGACGCTGGCGGAGATGACCGCGGCGGCCTTGAACGTCCTCGACGCGAACGAGAAGGGGTTCTTCCTGATGGTAGAAGGTGGTTCCATTGACAGTGCGGCGCATTCAAACCTCTCCGGCAGGATGATTGAGGAGGCGCTGGACTTCGAAGGGGCTGTCATGACGGCCATTGAGTGGGTCGAGAAAAACAGCAACTGGGACGAGACGCTCCTCATCGTGACGGCTGACCACGAGACGGGGTATCTCACGGGAGTGGGCTCCGGTGAAGGCAAAGGCGAAGGCGAGGAGTCTATCGGTAAACCCGTATGGAACGCTGTTGCGGGGGATGGCGTAGGCAGAATGCCCCTCATGGAATGGCACAGCGGCGGTCATACAAACAGTCTCGTAGGCATATGGGCGAAGGGAAACGCGGCCGGATTGTTTGAGAAATATGCCGACGAGTCCGACCCAGTTCGCGGAAGTTACATAGACAATACCGAAGTGGCCAAGGTCATATTCGAAGCTATGAAGTAGCCTCTCTCAGGCGTCTACCTCGTCGGGGCCGAGGACCGGCTCGAGTTCGAGTTGCGGCGGGCGCGACTGCTCAAGCATTCCGCCGTCGATATTCCACACCTGCCCGGTGACAAATGCCGCGTCATCCGACGCGAGGTATACGCACGCACCTGCCACATCAGCGGGCCGGGCGATGCGCCCAAGAGGTATCATGGCGCCGAGGCGTTGGTGCAGGGCGTCCTTTTCCGAACCGGCAGGGGCCTCGTCGGCGACTACACAGGGGCGCAGTGCGTTTACGCGGACATTCCACGGCGCCAGGTCCACGGCAAGAGCGCGGGTGAACGCCTCCAACGCCCCCTTCAATGTGTCGTAAGCGATACGCTGTCGGTGCGCCGCAACTGCGCCGTTACTGGAGATATTTATGATAGATCCGCTGCGGGCCTGAGCCATGAGGCGCCCGGCACAGTGAGTGACGAAAAAGAGCGAGTCGAGGTTCTTCGACAGGAACGCGCTCCAGCCGTCGGCCGTGACGCGCAGGAACGGGCCGCGCTCTCCCATATTGACGTGGACGATGGCGTTATTGACGAGGATATCGAGGCGGGAGTGCTCCTTCTCGATCAGATCGAACATATCTAC
>CALMGO010000026.1 GCA_937863625.1 uncultured bacterium | reverse complement strand
TGGGAAGAGCCCCGGACATCGTGAACCCCTGGTAAGGGGGTTGAGGTGTCTGGGGGAGATATGGGGGAATCGGTTGAGGGAGGTGTTAAGGAAGGTGAGAGAGGCGCGGCCGGGGGGTGGCCGCGCCTCTCTCAATCGCACAGGAAAACAGGGCACATGACGCGTACAATCCCCGCAATGTCAGTCGGCAAACTTAACTGGGGGATGCGCCCGCCATGTGCCCACACGGATACTACCTGCTCATGAGAGAAAGTAAAGACCCAAGACACCTGAGGCTCAGGATGGTACAACAGGCCCGCCGCCGGGGCATCAAGCCCGCAGCAAGGCTCCTCGGATGCTCGCCCAACACCATCCGCAAGTGGATGGCACGCTTTGACGGCTCCCTCGAAAGCCTCTCGGAACGCTCCAGGGCGCCGCGCACCCATCCAAACAGAATCTCGCGCGAGGCCGAACTCCAGATCGTCAAGGCAAAGAGGAAACTGCCCCCATGGGGCGTCGCCCGCCTCAAACGCGACATGCAACTGCCCCATTCCACCAAGACCATCCGGAGAGTCCTCAAAGAGCGCGGCCTTCTCAGACGCTACCGCCGCAAGAAGCACCAGGTCAAACGCTGCCTGCGGGAAATCAAGCGCAATTGGGCTCTCTGGCAGCAGATATCAGCCGACACCAAGGACCTCATCGACCTGCCCGAGTATCAACTCCAGGCCCGAAGGCTCGGCCTGCCGCGTCACCAGTACACAGCCAGAGAGGTCTCTACGGGGGCGCTGTTTCTCGGCTTCTCCGATGAACTGTCCCTGACCTACGCGGAACTCTTTGCAGAAAGAATCCAGAGACACCTGGCAACCCGCGGCGTCCGGATGCAACAGGTCACCTGGCAGACCGACAACGGCTCGGAGTTCATAGGCTCCTGGCAGGCTGTGGAGAAAAGCGCCTTCACAAAGACCGTCGAGTCGGTCAAAAGCACGCACAGAACCATACCGCCGGGGGCCCACCGCTTCCAGAGCGACGTCGAGACCGTGCACTCGCTGATGGAGACCGAGTTCTACATCGAACGCTTCAAATCAAGAGCCGACTTCCTGTCGAAAGCCGCCACCTACCAGAACTTCTTCAACTACGTAAGGCCCAACAGCGGCAAGGAAAACAAGTGCCCCTTCAATCTCGTCGGCGGAAAACTCTTGAACCCCCCGCTTGACCTCCTATACTTGCCCCCGGTCTTCCTCGAAGACCTCCTTGCACAACGTATCGCTTCCTTCAAAAAGGTTCACCATGTGGGGGTTCATCCCTAAAGCCACGCCCCTTCCCCTCCGGAGACACGTTGACAGTGTCCGTGCACCCAATATAGTGGGGGTGGTCAACAACCTCAGTCAAGGGATGAGAAGATGAATGACATATTGAAGAGATGTCTTGAGGACCTCGAAGCAAGGCTCATCCCCGAGACGGAGGAGGAATTGCTTCGCGAGTGGATAGATTTTACAGAGGGGCGTTTCATTGGGAACGTTTTCACGCCGGAACGGGGCATTCGGTCACAGCCACAAGTCGAGTGGCCTGTTGTCCGGACTAATGAAACGCTCGACTGCATGGACAAAATGGCTCTCCAGCAGTATGGGGTCTGCTCAAAGCGGCTGGAAGAAGGCAATGGCGCGCCGCTGGCGGTGCGCAGCAACTACGGGACAAGTATTATACCACTTCTGTTTGGCGTGGAACCCTTTGTGATGCCGGAGGAGACCGACACACTGCCTACCTCGGTACCTCTCCATGACACAGCGGCAATTGAGCGGCTGATCAAGGCAGGGATGCCGGATCTGCAGGCAGGTTTCGGTGCACGCGTCTTCGAGGCGGGGCGGCTTTATGTCGAAATCGGGAAGACCTATCCCAAAATAGGCAAATATGTGAAGATCTTTCACCCTGACCAGCAGGGACCGCTCGATATATGCGAGGTTATCTGGGGGAGCGATATCTTCCTCGCGATCTACGACGCGCCGCAACTTGTCAAGGCGCTGCTTGAACTTGTGACCGACACCTACATCGCGTTCATGAGGGAGTGGACAAAGATCACGCCGTTTGACGCCATAGGCAACGTCCACTGGGACGTATTTCACGGCGGCAGCATCATGCTTCGAAACGACTCGTCGATGAATATCTCGCCGGCCCAGTATGATGAATTCGCCCGCCCCTATGACGAGAAACTCCTAATGGAATGTGGCGGAGGGGCGGTGCACTTCTGCGGGAGAGGCGACCACTATATCAGCAGCATGTGCGGAATTGCGGGGCTTCGTGCTGTGAACCTGAGCCAGCCGGAGTACAACGACATGGAGGTTATCTTCACCAATGCGGTGGACAGAGGGATAAACATCCTTGACCTCGATCGAAAGGCGGTTGAATCGGCGCTGGAATCAGGAAGAGATCTGAGAGGCAGAGTCCACTGCAGGGAAAAGCTCGCCACCGGTTGAGGGCGGGTAGTCCCGGGAACGGGAAACTCACTTAGACAGCGGGAGTAATGAACCGGGCCCGCGGCTTGCTGCCGCGGGCCCGGTCTTCTTTAAGTCATCCTTCAG
>CALMGO010000025.1 GCA_937863625.1 uncultured bacterium | reverse complement strand
TCCGGCTTACACTATGCACTCTACTGTGCTGGAGGGTATTGCAATGAAGACACTTATATCCGTCATCGGCGGCCGCGCCGCTTCGCCGGAACTCATTTCGGCCGCAGAAGACGTCGGCCGCGAGATCGCGCGTCGCGGCGCAGTCCTTGTATGCGGCGGTCTCTCGGGCGTCATGGAGGCCGCATGCCGCGGCGCCCGTGAGGCAGGCGGCCTCACCGTCGGCATCCTCCCCTCCGGCCGTGCGTCCGATGCCAATGCGTTCGTCGATATCGCCATCCCCACCGGCATGGGATACTCCCGCAACTACCTCGTCGCCACCTGCGCCCGCGCCGTCATCGCCGTCGGCGGTTCCCTCGGCACACTTTCGGAAATAGCCTACGCCCTCGACAAGGGGCTCCCCGTCGCAGGGCTCGGCTCGTGGTCGCCCGACGAGTCGCGCATGCCTGAGGGCGTTTCCGTCTACGAGGCGTCCTCGCCCGCTGACGCGGTCCGATATGTCTTTACCCGCATGGAGTCCCAAGAGATATGACACGCCTGCACCTCTATTGCCCGTCCTGCAAAAAGGACCTCCCTCTTCCGCCGCATGCGTGCCCAGACTGCGGCTCGCCCATGATCATCGAAAAGGCAAAGTCCGGCCCGTCGGCTTTCGCCGTATTGTTGCTGCTTTTTCTTGTGCTCGGCCCGCTGGGCCTTGGGGTGCTCTGGAGAAATGAACACTTCACTCGCGGCGCCAAATGGGCGCTCACCGTCATCGTACTCGCCTATACGGTCGCCCTCGTCTACGCGACCTGGATGGCTGTCGCATATATCAATAACGCCGTCGCCAACATAACGGGGGCGCTGTCCGGCATCCCCTGACGCCGTCTAACTTCCCTTCGCGGCCGTCCGGAATACCTCCGAATCCACGAGGAATCCGAGGAGTTGCCATTTGCCCTTGCGTTTCAAAACGCTTACGCTGATCTTGCCTTTGCCCTTCTGGAAATTCGCCTCCGCTATATACTGCCCCTGCAGGTATTTGCCGTATTCGGCCGAGTAGAAAACGCCCACCTTCCCGTCTGCGCCATAGTACGTGTCAAGCGGCCCGAGTCTCTCCGCGCATATCTTCGTTATCCCGTCCATCTGCGCGTCGGTGACTTCCTTGGCAAATTCTATGCTGCTGCGCTTCAGCACTTCCTGTTTGTTCCACGAAGCCCCCAGCGCCCGCACCGTCTCCTCGATGAACGCCTTTGCCTCGGCGTCGTACGCGGCAAATTCCTTCGACGGCGAACTCACCTTCAGTCCCGTCGCCAGTATCCCAATCACGATTACCACCAGCGCTACGCCGCCTATCTTCAACGCCCTCTTCATGTTTCTTTCTCCCTCGATCTATGCCGTGTCGCCTGCCCCGTCGCGTTCTCGCAAGAGTACCTCGCGGAGTTCGCCCGCAAGATAGAAACTTCCCGTAATCACCAGTATGCCGTCTCCCGCCAGTTGCCTCCCCAGCGCGAGCGCCTCCTTGCGGTCGGCTACCGCCGACACCGGCACGTCCACCTTTGCGCTCACCGCCTCGGCCAGTTCTTCGGCCGTGCTACTTCTCGGGCTGTCGATTGTAGTCACTACAAACTCGCTTGCAACATCCGCCAGAGCCTCGATTACCCCCTGGCTGTCCTTGTGCTGCGCTATCGCAAATACGAGCACGCATTTTTCGTCGCCGAATTTCTCCTTTAACGCCGCCACGAGCGCCCTTGCGCTTGCCGCGTTGTGCGCTGCGTCTATCACTATCGGCGGCTTTTCGCTCCATATTTCCGCGCGACCCGGCCACACGAGCCCCCCAAGCGCCCGCCTCACCGCCTCCTCGGAGAGTATCACTCCCATCTTCGCCGACGCGATCTCGGCGAGCGTCACGGCCATGGCAGCGTTTTCCCTCTGCCGCGGCCCCAGAAGAGTCAGCCGCAGCCCCTCATAGCGCCCCTCAGGAGTCACCACCGCAAACTCCCCGCCGGCGCCCTCCGCGAGCCGATACTCGCGGCCAAAGCGCACAACCCGCGCGCCCCTCTTGCGCGCCGTCTCCTCGATGACCGACAGGGCCTCGGCCTCCTGAACGCCCGTCACGACCGGCACGCCTTCTTTGATTATCCCTGCCTTCTCCGTCGCTATTGCCGTGAGCGTCTCTCCGAGCACGCCTGTGTGGTCGTAGCTTATCGGCGTAATCCCCGTCACCACCGGCCGCACGGCGTTTGTCGCGTCAAGCCTCCCACCAAGCCCCACCTCGATGACGGCTGTGTCCACCTTGCTCGCCGCAAAATGCGCAAACGCCGCCACGGTAAATAGCTCGAAGAATGTCGGCTTCCACTCAGGGCCGATTGCCGTAACCGCCTCGACCGCCGACCTTACTCGCGAGAGGCAGGCGCGCAGTGCCTCGTCGCCGATAGGGGCGAAATCCACTGCTATCCGCTCCTCCATTTTCATAAGGTGGGGCGACGTGTAGAGCCCGACCTTCCATCCGCCAGCCTCGTGCAGTATCGCGGCCGTCATGGCGGACGTTGAGCCTTTGCCCTTCGTACCCGCTATGTGGACGGTCGGATATGCCGTGTGGGGATACCCGAGCATCTGGAGCATCCGCTGAGTCCGTTCGAGGTTGAACGTGCGCGTATTGTAGCGTATCTGCGCCTTCTGTTCGTAGTTCGTCGCCGAATAGAGCCACTTGAGTGCTTCGTCCAGCGTCGAAAATCCGCCTTGTGTCAAGATATGCACCCTTCCTTGAGTCCGCCGTGGAATGTAGAGCCACAGATTATATCACGGGGGCGCCAACGCTCAATCCCAATCCCCCCAGACCCGCCCGCCTTGTCTCTCGCGCACGCATTTCCTTGACCATCCCTGCTTTACACCATAAAATGCCCTTTCGGCCAACCCTACATGGAGACGCTATGCCTCAGGTACCAGTATCCCTTGGCGACAGGTCCTACCTCGTCACCGTCGAGCCGGGCTCGCTCGCTCGCTCGGCTTCCTTTATCCCGGCCGGGCGGCGCT
>CALMGO010000024.1 GCA_937863625.1 uncultured bacterium | reverse complement strand
CGCCAGCGCTCTTACAACCTCACCATAGTCAAATCCCGCTATCATCGGGTCGATTCTCATCCTCACGCGCCACCCGGCCTTCTTGAGCCTCCGCGCCGCCTCAAGCCGGTCCTCCACAGTCGCCGCCCCCCGTTCATACTGCGCCGCCGCTTCGTTTGAATTGACCGAAAATGACACTATCACATTCCGGCACGCTTCCTTGGCAAAGAGTGTCGCGCACTCTCGCATGCCCCCCTTTGTCACGACGAGCAGTGTATGGGGCCGCCCGCGCTTCTCCGCCTTCTCGCGAAATAACTCCACCAGTTCCCCCACGAGCGGCCTCGCCTCTTCAAACGCCAGGCTGTCGGAGAGATTGCCTGAGTTCAGGACATACGACTCCAGACCGTCTTTCTCTATCCATCTGCCAGTCTCGGCAATCATCCCCTCCACGTTGCTGAATGCCTCCTGCCGCCCGCCAAGGTACCAGAACGAGCTCTTGAGATAGCAGTACTCGCATTGCGGCCCGAAAGCGCACCCGTTCGCATGTGAAAGCACATAAAAATTCGGACACACCGTCTTCGGTGGCGTCGTTCGAAATATCTCTATCGCCCTGCTCTTTCTCTCGCGAAGCCTGACTTCCTCGCCCGCCATCTCAACCCATCCTCATGTTTGCGACACAACTCCCTTGCCGTCCCAATGTTAGGCTTCCACAACTCCGCACCTGTTTTCGGCCCCGCACCTCATTTCCCAGAACAGTCTATCTCCCCGCCCCTTCAGCGCAAGCCCCGCGCCGACCCTGGTGGCGTCTTTCAATATCTTTCTCAACTTGCCGCACTTTCTTAGACAATCTCTCCTCTCCCGCGAATCTTCTATGGCAGGGGGTTGTATAGGTGTTCAGGGCCTTGCCGAGGGACCTATGTCCCAGGTTAGAGATGACTTATCCGGTCGCCTCGCCCCGCACCTGCGGGACTGCCGGCTGTGTCCGCGTGACTGTCGCACAGACCGCGCCGCCGGCGGCCTTGGCTTCTGCGGCGCTGCCATTGAGGGGCGCTGTTTCGCCTCCTTCGTTCATTTCTTCGAAGAGGCCCGTCTCGTCCCCTCGTTCGTCATCAGTTTCACCGGTTGCAACATGCGCTGCGCCTTCTGCGCCAACCACGACGCCGTCCGCCTCCCCCACCTTGGCTCCACCATAGACCCTGCCTTTTTCCGCTCCGAAATCGAACGCTACGCACGCCTCGGCGTCACCACGGTAAATCTCATGGGCGGCGAGCCTGCATGTAATATCTTCGCCATCGCATCCATCTTCGACGATTTCGACTGCCCCCTGCCCGTCATCTGGAATTCTAACCTCTATTTCTCCCCCGTACTCCGCGATGTCGTCTCCAACGTTGCCGACATTTTCCTCGCCGACTTGAAGTTCGGAAACGACCAGTGCGCCGTCCGCCTCGCCTCCGCCCCGCGCTACAGCCAGACAGTCCGCGACAATATCCTCGCCCTCGCGCCCGGCGCCGACATGATTGTCCGTCACCTCCTCATGCCCGGGCATTTCGATTGCTGCACTATTCCCGTCTTTGACTGGGTCGCCGAGCACCTCCCCGGCGTCGACGTCAGCCTCCTTGGCAACTTCTTCCCCCCGCGTTCCACCACTTGCCCCGAGCTGACCCGTGCCATCACTCGCGACGAATACTCCCGCGCCGCAGCCTGCGCCCGCGAAAGGGGGCTCCATGTCATCTCCTGACCCCAAACCCTCTTCGCGCGGATCCCGCCCCCCTGGCGTCGTCTCCGAAATCATCGTCGACGTCGATGGCCGTATCATGTTTAATCACCTCTCCGCAGAGCTCCTCGAGGCCGTAGAGCCTCTCATGGGCGCCGACCCCGCCATGAAGGAGCGTTACCGCAAGCTCCTCGAATTCAAAAACCGCAAAGGACAAGACCGTGCAAAGTGACCGCGTAGAAGAACTCGAAATCCTCATCCGCGCCCGCTACCCCATCATTTACGTCGTCAGTTGGGAGGAGGACCGGGTCGAGCGCTGTATCATCGACATCGCCGCCAAGCGCAACAAAAAGGTCTACTCGTGGAGTTTCACCCGCGGCATCATAAAGCCCGGCGCCCCCTTCGCATCTTCCAAAGGCCGCGGCGCAGGCTCCACCGACCCCATGGGCGCTCTC
>CALMGO010000023.1 GCA_937863625.1 uncultured bacterium | reverse complement strand
ATTTCTACAATGATTCGATAGCCACAACTCCCGAGTCGGTGGAGGTGGCGCTTGAGAGTTTCGCGAAGCCCGTCATACTCATCGCGGGGGGGTATGACAAGGGGATAGACCTGGGGACTTTCGCGGCCGGGGCCGCACTCAAGATCAGGGCGCTTGTCGCCATCGGTCAGACCGGTCGAGTCATTGCGAACGCGGCTGCCGCGGCAAGGCCTGGTCTCAAGGTCGTCACCCCGCAGGGTTTCAGAGAGGCCGTGCGCGAGGCCTTTGCCTTGGCCGATCCCGGCGACGTGGTGCTCCTGTCGCCGGCGTGCGCCAGCTACGATATGTTTAACAATTTCGAGCAGCGAGGCGACCTGTTCAGGCAGTATGCCGGGGAACTGGCCGCCGAGAAGGGGGCCGACACAAATGAAGAAGACTCTTAACTACGGGATAATGTTCGTCCTTGCAGGCGCGGCGGCGCTTTTCGCGTTTCTCTACTTCTCGCACGAAAAAGAGGCCGCGTCCCAGCATACTTACCTTAACAAGGGGCGGCTGTATCTTCTGTCCGGCCAGAAGCAATTATTTGACATTACCGAGAGATCGTTTGACGCCATCGGACTTTTCGGATTCAGGGAAGGCTGCAACAAGTGGGTGCCCGTCGGCGCGCCAAAGTCGAATTACCGCCCCGTCTTTGTGCCCTCAAACATAAAATGCGCCATAGCCGACGATGAAGGCGTTATCGGAGTGCTCAATGGTGACACGGCCACGGCCTATCCGCTTCGTGTGCTCGTGGAGCATCAGATTGTGAACGACGACAAACAGTCCCCTCCCGTGACCGTCTATTTTGGCGGCAACAGCCACACCGCGGCGGCATTCTCGACTCCCGCGACCGATAAAACCGTGATCCTGCGCAGCGAAGACGAGTCTCCCTCGGTAGTCGTCGAGGCGGAAACTTGCGATTATCTTGCTTGCACGGGGTTTCTCTATAAGAACGTGGACATGCTTTATGACCTGGCAAGCGAGAGCATGTTCGTTCCCGTCACAGGGATGTTCGCCGCGGGGGACAGGATCGGCGAGAGGCTCCGGATTCTTCCCAGCGCGGTAATGACGCTTGGCCAGTGGCGAAAGATGTACCCCGACACGCGAGTCATGATCGAAAACACCGGATTAAAATCAATCCGCTATCCCAGGCGTGACGTGATGGCCGAACGCCTCAGCCTGAAGGCGCGCTTTGCCGCGCGCGCGGACTCGCCTTACAAAGACAACGAGTCCATCATCAGCATATCCGATGGCTGGGACGCGGTAGCGGTTGTTTTCTCGGACGCAAGGCGCGCCGGTAAACACGAGATTGCATGTACGCTTGGCGGGCGCGAGTATGTCGCGCACTTCAGCGAGGATTATAATGCCGCATGGATCACCGATAATGCAGGCAAGCTTTCCCCCTCGGTGCGAAGCATCTACCGGCCCGTCATCTCGCTGTGGCGCACCGGAAATCTTACCATCGCCAGGTAGGCGCCGCGCGACTGGATGAACATGCGTATGCTGCGCTGACAAAACCCGCTCGGAATGCCCGACCCGCCGAACAGGCTGTCGCCTCAAGCGCCCTTGTGGCTTCATCCTGCGCCGCTGCCCCCGTAACCACGCAGGCTTTTGTAAAACCCATTGATGCTCACGAGTGCTCTCGCGTTGTGCTGGAAAGCGGGCCGATGAAGCCGCATGCCTGGCCGTTTCAATGGTCGTAGATATGCGCACACCGGATCCTGCAACACCCTGCCCGGCACATGGGATGCGGACGCCCGGCAGTGCCGTCTCCAGTCTGCGTCTATTCTGCCATGACCCTTCGGCCGATGTCCGCCTGCCTTTTCAGAAAAACAATGCATCCAAAGGCAGGTGCCCGG
>CALMGO010000022.1 GCA_937863625.1 uncultured bacterium | reverse complement strand
GACTACTGTGAGCTTGTCGGCGAGCACGGAGGCGTTGGTGAGACGAACGCCGTTTGGCTGGGTCGTCGTGGCATCGGTACGGGCGGCGTAGAGGAGGCCGTTTTCCGGCCAGTACCCGGACTTGCCGAGGATATCCATGTTGATGTCGGTGGTGGTGATGTACTTGTTTTCGCGTCCGTCATAGAAGGACTTTGAGGAGATAGGATTGTCACCGATTCCGTCACCGGTGACATCCGGCCATACGGTGATCTGGACGCCGTCCTTGTCGTAGGCCTTGCCATCAACGACGACGAGGTCGGCAAGGGAGTAGAAATAGCCCTGCGAGTAATCTCCGGTTCCAACAGCAACAGGCACGTACTTGCCGCTTACCGGGTCGTAGGCGAAGTCGCCGCCCATTTCCGGGACGTACATCCTGGTGGCGCCCACGCTGGGGGTTTCGACCTGCTTGACGCCGTGCTCAGCGGACTGGACAGTGCCATGCCAGTTGTCGATTGCGCGGAGGGTCCAGTTTTTGTAATCGCCGGCGTCAGTGTAGTCGCCGTCGCCGTTGGCGTCGTAGCCGAGGAACTCGGAATCAAAGCCGTTTGCGGAGGCGACGGGGAACTGCGCTTTACTTTCCATGCTGGCGTAAGTGCCGGGCGAGCCACCGACCTGGATGCGGACTGTGCCCGTAGAATCGCTGCCGTCGTCCTTCCTTTCGCGGAAGAACTGTCCGGCGGCGCGGACATAGTTGGATCGAAGGGTGAGGGTGGCGCCGCTGCCGATGTATATGTCATGATTTGAGTGTATGCGGCCGTCAAGAGTCATGGACGGCCCCGGGAGGATTTCGAGATCCTCGTTGTAAAACGCCATAAACTGGAAGATGGGAGTCTTCTCAACGTCGATAATCTTCTCGACGTGCTTGGAAATGCCGTTCGATACGGCGTTGGAGACGATGGAGTAAGGTTGAATAATCGTCTGGACGCCGTTCTCGTCATGTTCGATGCGCTGAGTACCTACGGGTGTTATAGTGTAGGCGACGTTGTTGCCGTTTATGACGGCGACTCCTTCAGTGGGAGGGTCCATGTAGTTTGCCACTGAGGTCAGCAACTGTTTGTGTGCGATCTCGGTGGCGCCCTCCGCAAGCGCGGTAGCCTTGGTGAGGTCGCGATTGACGATTGCCTCCTTGTTATCGGCCATGGCCATGTAGAGAAGGCCCATGGAGAGCCCGAGAATGCTCACAAGAACGACAATGGCGGTCAGGAGCGCCACGCCTTTTTCATTTGTTCTCGTCTTCATCAGTCCACCTCCTCAGTGTTGCGCATGGTGACACAGGTGGTGAGGTTGGCCTGCAGCCACTGGCCGCTTGGTGTCTGGCGGGCCATGTAAAGTGTTATGACGATCTCGTTGAAATCGACGGCAGCGTCGGTGTCAATAGTGGCAAAGGTGACCCGCTCGACGTAGCGGGCGATGATATCGGTAGGCACGCCATTTACGCGGCGCTCAAGGACATTAGTGCCGGTTGTATCGGTGACGAGGGCATAGCAAATATCATCGCTCCCCCACTCTATGTCGCCCGTGGCGGCCTCGGTGAGCAGGCCGTCTCCGTCCTCATCCGCGGGCAGACGAAAAACGATGGAACTGACGTCGCCGGAAGCCGGGTTTGCGGGATCAAGGTGCCGGGTGGGCGCGGGATGCGAATTGGCCGCAAAGGTGTCGAGCGCGACGCCGTTGGTGAATACGTAGGGGTACCCCGGTTCGCCTTCGACAGGGTTATCGATACGTCCGGCCATACGGAGCTCGGATGCCATGCGCTCGAGTGCGCGCCGTCCGTCCATCTGCATCTTGATGAATGTGCCCTGGACGCCGTGGAATTTCATGGAGTCGGACAGGGCGCCGTACACGGCAATGAGCAGCGAGACGAATATGAACGACGATATAAGCGCCTCGACAAGGCTGAACCCGGTGGCGCGACGCGCGCGGGCGCGTAAATGTGTTGTCCTATTCATGTATCACCTCGCCCTCGCGGTAGAGATGGATTCGGTTCGCACGGTACCCATACGGCTGGTCCAGTTGATCGTCACTACGAAGTGGAGCGGGTCGGCATCGATGCCGTTGGGATAGTTGACGGTGACCTGTTCGGCACTCAGGGAGAAATCGTTATTGGGATCGGAATCGACGAAGGCATTAACGTCAACGACCGCGCCTTCGGGGAAGCGCGTGGTGATGGTGTCGAAGGGGATGGTAAAGAGATACTCAGCGGTGGTGTTGAGTTTGAACATTGCGATGTTGGTCTCGTTGGCGGTCTCCCGGAGCATGGAGCTGGAGAAGAGGGAGGCGTAGATGCCGAGAAAGCCGATGATCATGAGTGTAATGGCAACGAGGACCTCCACAAAGGTGAAGCCTCGCGTGTCTCTTGGTCGCTTCATACGGCGCCTCATCGCTCTTCCTCCCGATGTGGCAAGAAAAAACCCGCTCAAGCTGCCGAAGCGGGTTTGGTGTCTCACCAGTCGCTTCGGCAACCGGCTGCCATGTTCGCGAACGGCGAAGTTAGGCCCTGGTTTTGCGCCCCGCCCTTTCGGACGGTTAGCCCTTTCGGCGCTTTTCGATTGTTATGCTGATAGGAGTATACACCAGAAGCGGGGCTCAAGCAAACGGGGTAGGAGGGCGGCGTAAGACAAGGCGTACAAAGATGTTATGACTCGGGTAGGGGTGGTGCGAGGTGTTTTCGGCGGAAATTGCGGTTAGAAAGAGCCAAGAATCGCAAGGAGGGCCCAGAAAAAAATAAATGGCGCAAATTAGAGGTTCCACGGCCAAAAATGGGCGCGTTTTCTATTCGGGCTCCTCGATATTTCGCATGGTGACGACGGTGGAAAGGTTGGTCTCAAGCCAAGCGCCTGTAGGCACAGGGCGGGCCATGTATATCGTTATGGCGATTTCGTTTATTCCGACGGCGGCGTCGGTCTTGTAGGTGTTGAAAGTCACCCTTTCGACGAAACGGGCAATGATATCTGTCATGACGCCGTTCTGGCGTCGCAGGAGTGTATTGACGCCGCCGGCATCCGTGACGAGGACATAGGAGACGTCAAAGTCGCTCCACTCGGGGAGCCCGGTGTCACCGTCGGTCGGGAAGCTGTCAGCATCGGCGTCGAAAGGGATCTTGAAGACGATCTCCCTGATGTCGCCGAATGCGGGGCTGGTGGCAGGGATGTGTTGGGCGGGGGGATCATGGCTTTCGTCCGCGTAGTAGCCTTCGGCGACTCCGTTGGTGAAGACGTACGGGAAATCAGGCTCGTTGGGATCAGGATTGTCACGCCATCCGCTCATGCGGAGTTCAAAGGCCATGGCATCGAGGGCCCTATGCGCGTCCATACGCATCTTGGCGTATGTGCTCTGGACGTCAGTGTACTCTCGGCTGGAGGAAATGGCGCCGTAGACCGCGGCGAGGAAAGCGAGGAAGATAAACGTGCTCACGAAGGCCTCTATGAGACTAAAGCCGCTCTTGCGCCAGTTTCTTGAGCTCAGGCGTGTCATCAAAGTCACCTCATGCGTCCGGATGAAATGGAAGCGCTTCTTGGAGTCTGCGTTCTGGACCGCCAGTTTATGGTGATGGTGAACTTGAGGAAATCGGGCTCAGGATTTTGGTAGGCGATGGTAATCTGTTCTAGATTGTATTTCGAATAATCCCACACCCTGATGCGATCCTTCATCTCGGCGTGT
>CALMGO010000021.1 GCA_937863625.1 uncultured bacterium | reverse complement strand
TAACCGTTACCCCCGCCGGTGGAAATACCCTTTACCCGCCTCTGCGGAACGTCCCGACCAGTCGGGGGAGGGAGTCAGGGGAGGGTTTGCCCGCCCTTCCCCTCGAATAACCGGGCCGCTCCCGGTGTACCTCCTTTCTGACGGCGTCGGAATTCCCGCGCCGGCAGTTACGTCGCCCCGTCCCAAAAGAGGCCTGGACATGTCCGGAAATGCCTCGCAATCACGTGCGACAATCAGGAGCGCGGTCTTTACATGCGTGCCCCTCCGCGGCTTAACCGCGACCTTCGCGCCGACCCTTGCAAGTCGATTTGCATTTGGTCGTTGTTTTTCTTCTACACTTTACCGGTCAAATGCCTTACGATATCCCCGCAATGAGCGTATGTTGACATCCTTTTGTGCGTGGCGTTGTGTAACACTTCGATTGTGGAGGCAGGCATGACTGATACCTTTGACCAGTCGCGTCTCTTGTCCCGCGCCAGGCTTCTCTCGCGCCTTGCTCTTGTCCTCGCCTTTCTAATCCTGATTCTCGCCCTCGGTAGCGCGCTCCCGTCATTCGCCGACATCCTGCGGCCTGTGACCGCTCCTGACCGCGAGGCTGCCGTCACCGCCCGGCTGTTGAAGTTTATCGACTCCGTGATGCACTCAGGAATAACATCGGCGTTCACCCTCTGCGCGCTGGCTCTTATCGTGCCCGCCGCCGTGCGGTTGGCCTCCTCCGGCACGCGCCCCTCCTGGGCCGTGGCTCAGGACCCTGTCTTCGCGCGCGATGCCGCGCGCTTTGCCTCCATCGCCGTCGCCTTTGCATGGGTGTATTTCGTCGTAAACCTCGCGTCCCAGGTCCACGTGCAGTACAACGTGTTCGCATCCCTGCCGTTCGGCGGCTCCGAGGTCGCTACGCCGTTTTCTGATGTCGCCATGATGCTTGCCACGCTTGTCCGCGCGCTTACGAAGTCTCTCGCGTACCTCTTCCAGATACTTCTGGCCGCCTACCTGCTCCGTGCCCTTCTGGTGCTCTCCGCCGACAAAGATGCCCCACAGGTCGCCTCACGCGAGGGGGGACAAGATGAGTAACGCCGTTATCGGAAATGATGCGCCCAACGCCGCTTCACGCGCCGCTGTTGCCGCAGCGCTTAAGTGTCTGTCCCGCGCTGCGCTTTGCGTCGTCTATATACTTGTCGGCTTTGTCGTCGTCGAGGCTTTTTTTTACGCCGTGACTTGGGCTTTTGCTGCCGACTATGGCCTCGCGTACCGTCTGCTTGGCGCAGCTGTCGGTGCGCCCCTCGCGGCCGCTTTCGAAAATGCGCCGTCGCTCATCCTCTTCGGCTTCGTCTGGGCCTTCGCCCGCTACTTCGCCGCCACCCTCGCCGCCACATCCCCGCCGCCCGCAAAACGCTAACTCTTAGCCTTCTCGTCAAGTCCCGCCACCACGTCCGCCACGCTGCGCGATAGTTCCTCACACGCCAAGACGTCCGACATCATCCCGGAGGCCGCCGTCGTCTCCGCCCACAGCGCATCGCCTTCGGCGCCGACCACCTCGTCGCCGTGTGCGCGCACAGACGCAAGGACTCTCCCGAGCGTAATCTGCGAGAGTTCCCGCCCGGGATGATAGCAGGTCTTACCCTTGCACACGACCTCCTCCGCAAGTCCCTCGCCTATGAGAATGCCCGTTATTTCTCTTACC
>CALMGO010000020.1 GCA_937863625.1 uncultured bacterium | reverse complement strand
ATCGAGCCTGCGCTCGGGCGGCACGGCGGTCTTTCCCGACGAGCGCGACGAGTACGGCAACCTCCGTTGGGATTTCCGCTACCTCGTCGACGACAAGCGCGCGGATATGTTTATCGCGTATATCGAGCACCTGCAGGCGATGAAGTTGAGGGCGCTTCTCGTGCCGGAAAGAACCGTCACACAGGACGCCGCGAGCGGGTCGTTTGCGATGGCGAGCGAGCACACCGAGACTTTCCTCAGAAACGAGGAAACGCTTCTCTCGGAAATCATCGATCACGTCAACCGCTTCATAGTCGCTCCGCTCGTGGAGTACAACTTCGGCGGGGAAACGAGAGTCCGCATCGAGACCGGCGGCGTCAGGCGAAAGAACGAGGCGCTCCTCAAGGACATCCTCTTCAAGGTCATCGACGCGGAGAAATCCGGCGCGTCGGCGACGGCGGACCTCGTGGACGCCGTGAAGGTGCTCGAACAGTTAAACGTCGCGCGCAAGGCGGGCAGCCTCCGCGGCGGCAACTAACGAAAGGACGGCGCATGGAAAACGAAAAAGTATTGTGGGAGATGTCGGCTGGAGCGCCCGCGGTCGCGGCTCGGATCGCCCCGGGGCGGTTTGAAAAGGAACTCCTTCGCGTGGGGCGCTGGACTCACCCGGCTCGAAAGTTCGTACTCGAGGTGACCCGCGAGAGGCTCGCACGCTGGGCGGAGAGTTTCAAGCGCATGGTCAAAAAGGGCATCCGCATCCCCGTGCCGTACGGCCACTCGTACGACCCTCGCGACAATGCCGGCTTTGTGACGGGTATGCGCGTCGAGGGCGACTCGCTCGTGGGCGTGCTCGAGATCCCGAGGCCCGAGGATGCGGCGCGGATGGGGTCGCTCGTGACGGACGTATCGGTCTCGGTCAACCCGGCATTCTCCGACGGCGAGGGCGAGGCGTTCGGCGAGGTCGTCGAGCACGTCGCGATTACCAATTACCCCGTCGTCCCGGGGCAGGCGAACTTTGTCGCGCTCGAAAATGAAAGCGGTGCGTCCGTCGTGCGCCTCGTCATGGAGGCCGAGGCCGGCAAGGACGATGAACCGTCCGACGGTGAAGAAACCGCGCTGGTCGAAGGCGAAGGTGGCGACGAAGCACAGGCTGACGCCGCGGACGAAACGAAGGAACCCACCGACCTGGCCCTCACGCTCGAAAGGCGCGAAGCGCGGATACGCGAACTTGAAGGCGAACGCATCGACCGTGAGGTGGAGTCGCTGCTTCTTGCCGGGCGGATATCCCCCGCCGTCGAGGGTCACGTCAGGCGGATACTCTCGGCGCAGGACGCGCGCATTTACCTCTCGGCGACGGGCGAGACGGTGTCTCCGGCCGACGAGATGAGGGCGATACTCTCCGCTTTGCCGCGGGGGGCGTGGGTGCCGCTCGAGGACAAACCGCAGGCCACTGCGACGCTCGCGCGTCGCGAGGACAGCGTCAGCGACGAAAGGGCCAGACGCCTCGCCATGGAAAACGCCGCCTTCGTCGCGGGCGGCAGATGACAGGCACACCCAGGCGCGCGTGCGCATGGTGACATGGTAACGCTAAGGAGGAAACGAAAATGGTGCAGTTGGGATACGGCGCATTAAGGGAGGCGGGCGACAACGAGTACAAGTTGAGCGACCACGGCATAAAGGTGGCCGTGACGGTTGACTCCTCGGCGCGCGACGACGGCAACACGACCGACACGACGCTCCGCAAGGGCCTCGTCATCGGACGCGTAACCGCAACGGGCAAGTACAAGGAGTACGACGCCGGCGCTTCGGACGGCACAGAGACGGCCGCGGGGATTCTCGACGACGAGACCAATCTCCTCGACGAGAGCGGCGCGGCCTCAGATTCGCACGCGACGATGCTCATTCACGGCTTCGTCGACGAGGACCGGCTCATCGGCATCGACGCAGGCGGCAAATCCGACCTGTCGGCGATCATCTTCGGCTAAGGAGGAAAGCAAATGGACATAGGTACGGTGGAAATCCTCGACTTCAAGGTCCTCACCGAAACGCTGGCCAATTTCAAACACCCGGAGCTCCTCGGCCAGTCGATACTCGGCAGGGGAACGGTAGAGGGCAATATCGCCGCGTGGGATGTCTACGCGCCCAGCCGCATCACGGGCAATTTCCGCGTCCCCGGCGCCGCCGCGACCAAGGTAGACCTCGTTAAGGTCGCAGGCCGCACGGCGACTCTCGCGCCGGTTCTCCTCGAAAAGACGCTCGACGACATGGCCCTCTCGTGGATTCGCAGCGGCAACGCCGGCGCCAGCGACTCCGCCCGGGCCAGGATCGCCCGCGAGGAGGCCGACCTCGACCGCATCCTTGAATACACCAAGGAATACACGATCTGGCAGGCGCTCTCAGGCGCGCTCGCGGTCAACCAGGCCGACGTGAAGTTCTCCGTCGACTACGGCCTCAAAACGTCGCACAAGCCCACCGCGTCCGTTTCGTGGGCGACCTCGTCAACCGACGTCATTGGCGACATACGCGCCTGGAAGGCGCTCATCTCGGCCGACTGCGGCTACACGCCGACCGACGCCTACTGCAACGAGACGGTCATGGAATGCCTCCTGGCCAATGACGACGTCGCCGGCTTTCTTGGAGAAGGTGTGCTCAGGGAACAGGTCGCCGAAAACGGGTACATCACGCGCTTCATGGGCCTTGACTGGCACGTCTACGACGCGGGTTACGTGGACGCCGCCGGCGACTTCCAGAAGTTCATCCCCGATGACAGGCTCTTCATCGTAGCGGGAACGGCGCCCTTCGCGTCCATGCTCTCCGGCACGCAGGAAATCCCGGCGGGCTTTTCCCATACGCGCCGCGTCACCGGCAAATTCGCCTACAGCGCCGTCGAGACCAATCCCCCCGGCGTCCGCCTCTACATCGGCGAAAACTTTCTCCCTGTCATTTACATCCCCGACGCAGTCGTGGCCGCAGACGTGACCCCGTAACAGCCGCAATTTCGCGAGGGGCCCGAAAGGGCCCCTCTTTTCGAGGAGACGACCGATGGGCACATACAACACTCTTGTCGCTGAGGCGGGTTATCTCTCAAACGTGAGGCTCAAGTCCTCCCCCTCCAACGGAATAACGCAGGGCGACCTTGACGCCGCCGAGGTTCTTGAGGATGTAGGGCTTGACGCCCTGCCC
>CALMGO010000019.1 GCA_937863625.1 uncultured bacterium | reverse complement strand
GACAGGCACGAATTTCCTGAAAGACGCGGAAATTGCAAGCCAGTCCCCGTTTTTCCTTCGATGGATGATAATTTTCCCCGCGTGAGGCGGGGAGTCAAAGAAAAAGGACGAGCGACGGCGACAGCCCCGGCGTGAGAGAATGCGCGGGGGCTACTTCTTCGCGCTCTTTTTCGCGGCGGTTTTTTTGTGCGCGGCGTCTGTGGAATTGCGAAAGCGCAACTGCGGCTCCTCGATGACGACCTTGGTGCCGGGGTCGATGGAGTGCGTGAGCCAGACATTTCCGCCGACTACGGAGCCTTTGCCGATGACGGTCTCGCCGCCGAGGATGGTAGCCCCTGAATAAATCGTCACATCGTCCTCAATCGTCGGATGGCGCTTGGTGCCGCGCAGGAGGTTTCCCTTTTCGTCCTTGGGGAAAGAAAGCGCGCCGAGCGTGACGCCCTGGTAGACCTTTACATTGTTGCCGATGACGGTCGTCTCGCCGATGACGACGCCGGTGCCGTGGTCGATGAAGAAACTCCTGCCGATATGGGCGCCGGGATGTATGTCTATGCCGGTGAGCGTATGGGCGTATTCCGACATCATGCGCGGAATGAGCGGGACGCCCAGGTGGTGCAGCAGGTGGGCGATGCGGTAGACCGTCACGGCGAACATGCCGGGGTACGAAAAGATAATCTCGTCGAGAGACTTCGCAGCAGGGTCTCCGTCGTAGGCGGCCTGAACGTCAAGGGCGATAAGGTCGCGGAGTTCCGGGAGTCCGGCGATGAAATCCACGGCGACCTGTTCGGCGTTGTCCTCGCAGAAGGTGCAGGCGCGGTTGAGGCGTTTGCATTCGTGTATGACGGCGCGGGAGACCTGGTCGAAAAGGAGCCTGTGAAGGCGCTCGATGTGCGCGCCGATGTGAAACTCGACGGTCGTGCGGTCGGCGCCCTTTTCGCCGAAATAGCCCGGGTAGATGATGCCGAAGAGGATATGGAGCATCTCGATGACGACCTCGCGGTCGGGCAGGGCAGTGCCTTCGAGGTGGTTCATCTGCGGGGTGCGGGCGTAGCCGGCGACGATTTTCCTTATGAGCGCAGGCAGGTGGCCCTTGAGTTTGAGTTCTTCGCGCATTGGGAGACCGTCCTTAGGGTGAAGCCGCGGGTTAACTCACCATACACCCGTTCATTCTAAGACCATGTGAAATGGCAGTCAAGGAATGGCGGCCGCGACAGGGGCATGTGAGGCGAGGCCCGTGCCGGTAAAACCGCAATAAGCCAGATAGGCGGCGAATGACACGAGAAAGAGCGCGCAGGCGGCGATGAAGAGTTTGTAGGCGCGATCGGAGATGAGATGCCTGCCGCGGCCGATGGCGTTACTCATCATGTAATACCACAGAAGGTCGCTGGTGATATGGCCTGCGTAGAAAATGATGATATTGGGAACGGTCGTTCCGTACTTGGCCACAAGCGCGAGGCCGGTGGTGGCCCACCAGAGGGGGAATGTCGGATTAAGCGCGGACATGAGGGCGCCGCCGAGGACGGGGTTGTCAATCTTTGAAGGGGGCGCCTCGCCTTTCAAGACGGCGGAAAGGGAGAGTTTGCGGGCGTCGCGGAGCATCATAATACCGAGAAAGGCCATCACGGCCGCGCCTGAGACGCTGATAACGCGCAGAACAGTGAGGCTCTGGAGGAACCCTGCAACGCCGACGAATATGGCGACGACGAGGGTCGACTCGAGGATGCCGTGCCCGAGGACGATCCAAGCCCCTACATGGGGGCCACGTTTAGCGGCCTGGTGGACGGTAAATGCGAGCAGAGGCCCCGGCAAAAGCGCGCCGGAGAGGCCGACGAAGAAGGAGAACGCGAAAATCTGGACAATCTCGGACAAAAAAAGTACCTTTCAGGGCTCAAATGGGCTAAAATCCGTGCTCCAAACTCGGGATTTTAGGCTGGAGGGGTGGAAACGCAATATCTTTAGGCGATTTGGGTTACAATTTGCCATGCCTGATTGAGGGCGGGGGAAGCGGGGATCGAGTCTTTCAAGGGTTTTGGTACGTGATTTTTGGGAACATTTCCGCGGCTTGGACGTATTAGAGAACGCCAAATGGAACACCGCAGCGACGAGGAACTATTGGCAGGGAGCCTGAAGGGCCATAAAGGCGACTTCAAAGTGCTTCTTGAACGGTATGAAGGCGAGCTCTTTAACTTCTTATACCATACGGTCGGGGACCGGCAGGCGGCCGAAGACCTGTTTCAAGAGACGTTCATGCAGGTCTTTTCGAATATCGAGCGGTTCCGGCCCGACGGGAGGTTTCGCCCGTGGATGTACACGATAGCGGCGAATCTCGCGCGGGACGAAATGAGGCGGCGCCGGCGGCGAAAGACGTTTAGCCTGGATGCCGAGATACACCGCGGCGAAGAGGTGAGTCTCGTGGAGATGATAGAATCGCATGCGGAAGACCCGTCGATGCTGGCGGCCGACGAAGAGTCGAGGACGCTGGCGACAGAGATGATGGAGTCGCTGCCGGGGAATCTTCGCGAGGTAGTAGTGATGTACTTTTACAACGACATGAAGTACACGGAGATAGCCGAGTCGCTCGGGCTGCCGATGGGAACGGTGAAAAGCCGGTTGTATCGCGCGGTCAGGGAGATGACGGAAACGATGAAAAGGAAAAGAGGGTTCTGACGTGGGAAGCCAGTGTGAACTATACGAGGACCTGCTTGTGCAGGAAGCACTCGGAGAGATAAGCGAGAAAGAGCGCATGTTTTTGAAGGCGCATCTCGACTCGTGCGGGCAGTGCCGCGGGAGGCTCGCGGCCATAAGCGACACCATCG
>CALMGO010000018.1 GCA_937863625.1 uncultured bacterium | reverse complement strand
CGCCGTCAAGCGCGCGCTTGAGTGCTCTGCCCTCCGCTATCATCCCGCGTGCGGTGTTGATTAGAACCGCCCCAGGCTTCATCCCGGCCACAAATTCTTCGTTCACCATGTGGTACGTGGCGTCCAGTCCCTCCATGGTCAACGGCGTGTGAATCGTTATGAAATCCGCCGAAAAGAGCTTGGCCAGAGGGAGGTATTTCTTGTCGCCGGTCTCTCGCGCGAGAGGAGGGTCGTTAAGCAGAACCTTCATCCCCAGCGCCTTGGCCTTGGAGGCTACTCTGCTGCCGACGTTGCCGACTCCTACAACGCCCATAGTCTTCCCTGCGAGCGTATATCCGCCTCTTCGTGCCAGTACCAGCAGAGCAGCTGTCACATATTCCGCCACCGAGGTCGCGTTGGAACCAGGCGCCGCGGCAAAGGCGATCTTGTGTTTCTCAAGGTATGGCAGGTCTATGTGGTCAGTGCCTATCGTGGCTGTCGCCACAAGGCGCACCTTCGATCCGGCTAGCAGCCTCTCAGTCACCTTGGTCACAGAGCGGACAAAGAGCGCTTCCGCATCCGCGACCACTGCCGGCGTTATCTTTCGCCCGGGCATTGTCACGACCTCGCCCAGACGCCCTAACGCCTCCCGCACGAAAGGTATATTCTCGTCCGCGACTATCTTCATATGGTTTTCCCCAGGCCCGCCCGTAGAAAAGCATCTTACTGCATCTGACGGCACATGGCAAGAATATTGGCCTCTAACGTCCGTCGTATCAGCTTCCACGGCCCCTGCCACACAATCGTTTTTCCTTGCCAAAAGGCACCTTTTGGCTAAAATGCCGTTTACGCATTCGTGGTCTTTTTCCTCTTGATTCCCCGGGGGTGTACTGATGGCAAAGCAACAGTTTGGTGTTCTGGGTTTGGCGGTCATGGGCCAAAATCTCGCCTTGAATGTCGAGAGCAAAGGGTTCTCGGTGGCGGTTTTCAACCGCACTCAGGCCCGCACCGACGACATGATGGCCGGCCCTGCCAAGGGCAAAAACGTCCTTCCCACGTACAGCCACGAGGAGTTTGCCGTTGCTCTCGAAACGCCCCGCAAGATCATGATCATGGTCAAGGCCGGTGTTCCCGTAGACGAACAGATAGAGCTGCTTCTGCCGCACCTCGAAAAAGGCGACATTCTTATCGACGGCGGCAATTCCCTTTTCAAGGACACCGAGCGCCGCACCGCCGCGCTCGAGAAAAAGGGCTTTCTTTATATCGGCACAGGCGTCTCCGGCGGCGAAGAGGGCGCCCTGCTGGGACCCTGCATCATGCCCGGCGGCTCCAAAAAGGCCTACCAGGCCGTCGAGCCCGTCTTGACCAAGATCGCCGCCCAGGTCGATGACGGCCCCTGCTGTGCCTACATCGGACCCGGCGGCGCAGGACATTACGTCAAGATGGTGCACAACGGCATCGAGTACGGCATCATGCAGGTGCTCTCCGAGGTCTACGACGTGATGAAGCGCGTCCTTGGCATGAGCGCCTCAGAGATGCATGAAACTTTCAAAGAATGGAACGACGCGGAACTCGGCGGCTACCTTGTCGAGATCACGCGCGACATATTCGCCAAAAAGGACGAACTTACCGGCGGGCCGCTCGTCGAGTACCTGCTTGACACCGCCGCCCAGAAGGGGACCGGCAAGTGGACCTCGCAGGAGGCCTTCGATATCGGATATCCGATTCCCACCATTTCTGCGGCCGTCGATGCACGGATCCTCTCCGGTTACAAGGGCGAACGCCTCGAAGCCGAGAAGATCATTAAGATGCGCGTAAAGGAATTCAAGGGCGATAAGGCCCGCATCGTCAAGGCGCTGCGCAGTTCGCTCTACGCGTCCATCGTCGTCTGCTACGCTCAGGGTATGGCCATGCTCGCGAAAGCCGACAAGGAATACGGCTACAAGCTTGACCTCCCTGAGGTCGCGCGCATCTGGAAGGGTGGCTGCATCATTCGCAGCAAGCTCCTCGATCCCATTAAACTCGCCTATAAGCGAAAACGGAAACTGCCCAATATCATGGTCGCCCCCTTCTTCAAGAAGATTCTCAAAAAGGCCTCTGGCGACTGGCGTCGCGTCATAAAGCTGGCGGTCGACTTCGGAATCTCTGCGCCTGCCATGATGGCATCGCTCGCGTATTTTGACGGATATCGCACAGGCCGCCTTCCCGCCAACCTTACCCAGGCCCAGCGCGATTGCTTTGGTGCGCACACGTACGAGCGCACGGACCGCGAAGGCGTTTTTCACAGCCAGTGGCAGTAGGTCCTATGCGGTAGGCTCACTCACTATGGGCCCGGCTGTTCTTGGCCGGGCCCTTCTTGCAATCTAACCCATTGTCAAATAATAACTAACGGCTCCCTAATCTCACCACGCAGCCTTTGCTTTGGCCGTAACGTGTCCGGCATCGGCGACCCGAACCATGTTGGCTTGGCTTTGAGGGGAACATTGACCGAGGGGCCGCTGTCTTGACGACTGCCTCAAGGAGAGACAGCATGTCCTGAATGCGCCACCCAACGGGTTTTTCGGAAATAAGAATAGGCCTGTTGCGGTTTTGAGAGGAACCGGGGAGGGTCCATCGCAATGGTGCACAAGATGGTTATTGCCATAAGCAACCTTTCTCCGCCTGAGTCGCTTGACTTGGGCGAGGTTGTTCGTCATATGCTTGACGGCGCGGCAAGCGCCGGCGCTGTCTGCGAGCGCTATATCCTTACTGGTGGGGCGGGTCCGGAGGCGCATGCGGATGGTCCGGCTGTAAGCGTCTCTTCCAGGAAGGAGATTCGACAGCTCGTAACAAGGGCTGCCGAGGCCGATCAACTCATACTTGCCCTCACAGGCGACTGTGAAGGTGGCAAATCGGCTTTTTCCAGGTTTGCCGATGCATGTTACGAGGCTGTCACCTGGTCTTCACTTGCAGACATTGCCGACCCCGTCGATGCCCCTTTTGCCGGCCGCAGCGAGATCGCGGCGGCCGTCCGCTTTGCCGTTCCCTGGCGTTCGATTACCACCGAGCACAGAGGCGTTGTCATTGTTCATCCGACGGGACCGGTCGGCGATCACGACGACCCATTCTGCGAGAACAGGTTCTTTGTTCTCGAGGAACTGCTGCGGGTGCTCGGATTCATGCCGTCGGGACGTATCTTAAGTACCGGCCTGTTTTTCCCGCCGATTGAAGAGAATCCCATCCTTTCACAGCAGGCCTTCCAGCTCGGTCGCGGTCTTGCCGCCTCGCACATCTCTACGCCCGCTGCCACGTAGACCTCGCCGCGCCGTTTTGATGCAACCAACACGCCCGTCCGGGGTATCAACTCGGGGATGGTCTGTAGCCGACGCGCATTTTTGTGACGGCGCCTTCCCGCTTGACCAGACACTGCGCTGAGGTTGTTTCCGCAGAGAATTGAGGATGGCGAGATGAAGGCCACTTTCGCGGCCCTCGTCGTCGCCATGACGGTGTTCGCCTCGCTTGTTGCGCAACCGGGGTACGCCGACGTGGCCAACGACTACTGGGTCGAGTCTCACGCAGGGTCATCCGGCGGTCTTGTCGGCGCCCGATGGGACTATGCCGATGACCCCTCTCTGTATCCGGCCAGTGCGGTTTGGGACGCTACCACTGCCGCCACGGCTGAATTCGGCGGCAACCACGCCGGCAGCGTGTCAAGCCTCTCCGACGGGGTGTATTTCACGTATAACTACGCCGACGCGACCTGGTATGACAATATTGCCGTGTACAACCCCCTCCAGCCCATGGGTGCTGCGCTGGCCGTATGTTTTCAGTTTGATATTACCGGCACCCTATGTGTTGTCTCGTCGGGTATTCAACCTGCTGACACAGTCACCGAGGGACGCGCCGCCGTTTCCGCGACGGTCACGAGCGATGATCTTGCGGTTACAGCGCACGGTTACAATCTCTGGACCTGCAACTCTCAGTCCGGGAATATCATGCGCTTGAGTGGAAACTGGGATCTCGGGGGAAGCCCGGGCCCCGCTCCTTCGCAGTTCACCTATGCCGACTCGCTGCTGTTGAGCCTTACTGTTCCCAACGGACGTTATTTCGACCTTAGCGCAAAGATTTCAGTCGGCACAGGATCGAGCATCTCCTATGTGGGTGCCGGGTCTTTCGGCGGGCTTTCCGGCTTTGGGTTGACTTCGACTGCGGACTTCAGGCATTCCATGCTTTTGGGCGGCATCACCGACGAGAACGGCACTGACATCTCAAGCCTCGGCTACATCATCTTCTCACAAGGGCCCACGTATGGCGGGCCGCATGTGATACCGGAGCCCGGTAGCCTTGCACTTGTTGTCTCAGGCCTTTTCGCGCTGGCCGGCTTGAGGATAAGGCGACCGGGGAAGTAGCACACCATGTTAGTACATGTTCGGACGCGGTACGCTCTGGCGTGCGCTTCGTAGTTAGATTGTCGGCGCAGCGCCGCTTGCTGAACCGTCCCGGTCTGTCGCCTGTCCGTCTGAGGCCGACCGGATATCTACGCGCCATATCTGGCTCGATAGGATCACCAGAGATAAGAGCACCACGAGTGAACCGGTAGACACCGTCCAGACAAGACCCTTGACCTCGGCCAACTGCCCAGCCAGCCATGAGCCGAATGGCGCCATACCGCCGAATACGAACATCCGCGCCGCCATTATCCTGCCCCTGTACTCCTCTTCGACCAGATGCTGAAGCAGGATATTCCCTGAGATGAGAAACGACGCCATTCCAAATCCGTAAACTCCCACGATCAGGCACGCTGTGAGATAACTCGTTGTGTGGGCCAGGGTGAGCGCTCCCCCCACTTGCAGGAAAAGCCCCCCCACGCACCAGCGCTCCTGCCTGCCCTTCCC
>CALMGO010000017.1 GCA_937863625.1 uncultured bacterium | reverse complement strand
ACTGCTCCACAGGTTCTTGTTTATCGGGAAGGCAAGATCCCAGATTTTCCCCAGAATCATCAAAGCAACAGCAGCCAGGACCATGTAAATAACCTTTTTGATCTGTTTGTCTTTCAGATATTTTGACATAAGAAATTCACCGGTGAACATTCCGAGGAGTGCTGTTCCGATTGCCGGAATTGTGCTGAATATTCCTTCAGGATCATGGTTTCCTAGATAAAGCTTTCCAGGCATCAGAAGACGGTCGATATAACTGGTTAGGTTGCCCGTCTGTGAAAAAGGGTCCGTTGAACCCAGATCGTGGGCGGGAAACAGGAGGAGTAGCAGCCAGTAACCAATCAGCAGAGCCCCGAACCATACTATCCTCCATGACAGCTTTGTGTTCATAAAAATGATTGCAGCAAACATCCAGGCAAGACCGATACGGCCTAAAACGCTTCCGTAGCGTAAATTTTCCAGGTCAGGAGGGATACCACCCAGAACGCACGCGCGGCCACAAGCCAGGACAATCAGGAGCGTCGGGAGGTACTAAGCCCCCCAAAGGGGGCTCCAACGTTGTGCCCCCCAAAGACGCGAAGACATGACCGTTTGAGGCCTTTGGCAAGCGGTTGTTTTTCATCTGCAACGCCGAGAGGCGATTCTTGCCGCGCTGAAGAACTTCCGGGTACCGCCGCCCGATTGTGCAGCAGCGAGGCGCTTACTCCGCGGTACTCAATCAACACCCGTGTCTAGATGTACTGTGTCTGCACCCTGCCCCGAAACCAAAGAGGCCGACACTGGCATGATAAAGGCAGCTAGTACTGTCCTTTGTGTGGCAAAGAGCCTCTTGTAGGCACCAGGACCGAATAAGCATGTCAAAAACGGTAGCGTTGATGGCTTCACGGCAAGTCTTCCAAGAGTCCTGCGTTGCGCGAGCTAAGTGCTGTCCACCAGCAGAAACTGCGCTGGACCGCCTCAGACGAAATCAGACCGGCCTTTTCTCGGCAAGCGACCCTACTTTGAATCCTTCTTTTTTGACGTAGTATGCAAATTCATCGGGGCCGTGCGTAATGTATACCTCCGACGGGCTCACGGCCTTCACGTATTCGACCAGCCCCGCAAAATCCGCATGGTCGCTCAGCGGTATCCGCACGTTCGCCCGCCGCGCGCGATAGGAGAACGCCCCCGCCCCCCATCCCGTTACAGAGGCCGTGCGAAAGCGTCTCCCGCCGAGAAACATCTCTATTTTTTCCGTACTTGGCGTGACAACGACCTCGTCCGGACTCACCGGCGAATCAAGCCTGCGAAACCGGCCGAAATCGATTCCGAAACGCTCGTAAACCCTTGCCAGTTCGTATGTTTCGCCTTCAGCCGCGACGGCAAACCCTGCCTCGGCGAGGATCTTCATCACTTCCTGCCCCTTGCCGAGGGCATAGCACAGGAAAACCGGCGTCATGCCGCGGGCGAGTGTCTTTCGCGCGAAATCGCACAGTTGCGCTATGACGGTATCCCTCGCGGGGAATGCGTGTTCCGGCAAGCCGTAGGTGCATTCCATTATGAGCGTGTCGGCGTGGGGGATCTCAATATCCTCTGCGGCGGAGGTCTTTTGCGGGCAAAAGTCGCCTGAGTACAGAAGACGGCGACCGTCGCGTTCGATGAGGATTTGCGCGCTGCCGAGGACGTGCCCGGCAGGAAAGAGCGTCACTATGGCGCCGTCTATCTTGAGCGGCGAGTTGAAATCAAGCGGTAGCGTATCTACTTCGCGCACGGGGCGCTTTCTGGCTCCGGACGCGAGGCGGAATGCCGCTCGCGCCTCAGCAAGGGCGAGGGTGGCGGGGGTGGCGAGGACGCGGTCGTGTCGGTTTGTGTGGTCGCTGTGCGCATGGCTGACAAAGGAGAAGTCGCGTTTTCTCCCGGCGTCAAGCCAGAGGCCTATCGAGTGGATCAGGATATCGCGGTCGTAATGAAACAAGATGCGCCTCAGTAGTCGTGTACGCGCCAGAATGCAGTTACGTCTTGCTCTGTTGAAAAGGCCCTTCCGAACGCCAATGGAGTGAAATTGGTGACTGACTCCGGAGCCATTGTTGCTTCATCTTGCGCCTTATGGCTTCCCGGAAGTGTCTGTCACCAATTCACTTGCCGCTGCAGGAATCCTTCTGCCGATAAGCGCCTGCCTTTTCAACAGAGCTCCTGCGTTTTGAAATACTCCTCATTACGCCGCAACTTGTCAATTATAAACTCGGCGGTTCGGCTCGCGTTTAGAAGACTAAGTGGAGCATGGATGAGAAAAGCCTTCTTCATCACGCCGAGTCGAAGCAAATCGGCTTCCGGCTTCGTAAAGTCGAGCGCCAACCCATGCCAGCAGTGCAGGTAAAGATCCCGCTCGATGACCGCCCCCGTTGTGTCTGTCATAACGACATGAGTTGGACGCTTCTGCAGGTGATACGGGACGCCCGCTACTTCCTCGCAGTGATGAAAGAACGTGCAACTCTTCAATGTGACGCCGGCAAGGAGGATTTTACCGCGAGGGTCACGCGCGAGTCTGCCAAGCGGACTCTCCGGCCCGCAGGGAGTTGCCGAGTCTTCGTGCCCGGTCGTGAGTTCCCTCGCCCGAGGGCCTATAGCCGCCCAACTGTGAGTAGGGTGCAGACTCCGTACGGCGTCAGGCCGCAGGCGAAAGACCTCCGGCGTGCGCCCCGTGACCGACGGCGTTCTCCGCACGTCAAAGACGGGCGGGCATTCGGGGCCCCAGCGCTCATCGAATGTCAGCGTCGGTGCCAGCGTCGTGCCGGACGGGCCGATAGTCTCAAGGATCGCGTCGATGACTGTGTCAGCGCCATTTTCGATATGCCCGAATGCGGAAAGAGAAGTGTGAAACGCGACTACGTCGCCGGGCGCGAGGCCGAGAGAGGCCAATGCGGTCTTGAGGATGCTTTTTGTTACAACGCCGACGGCGTCCGGCGCGTTCATTGCTTCCAGAAACTTTCGATATCCGTTCGAGCGGGCAGGCTCGCCTGTGCGCCGACCCGCGTGCATGCAAGCGCCGCCGCCGCATTGGCAAAGCTCACCGCGTCGGCAAATTCGAACCCCTCGCCAAGCGCCGTTACAAGTGCTCCGCAGAATGCATCACCTGCGCCGACCGTGTCAACCGCTTCTACCGTCTTCGCGCTGACGGAGAAGAGTTTGTCCCCCAAGGCGAGCGCCCCTCGCGACCCCAGCGTAATAACGACGCGCTTTGCGCCCATGTTCCTGAGCGTCTGCGCTGCGCGCTCACCGTCGGCAGGGGAGTCGACCCTCGTGCCGGAAAGTACCGCCGCTTCAAACTCGTTGACGATAAGCGTATCGACCTTTGCGATGAGGTCCGATGGAAGCGCCGAGCGGGGGGCGGGCGCGGCATTGAGTACCACCGGCGTGCGTTCGTCATGCGCGAGTTCTATGGCGTATGATACCGTATCGAGGGGGATTTCCATCTGGAGCAGGAGAAAGTCGGCGTCCTTTATGCGCGGCTGGGCCTTTTCGATGTGTTTGGGCGTGAGCATGGAATTGGCCCCCGGCGCGACGGCGATCATATTCTGCCCTGCCGCATCGACCATAATCATGGCGACGCCGGTGGGGGCATGGCGGTCGAGCGAGACGAAGTCGATGGAAACGCGTTCCTTGACGAGGGTTTCGACAGTGTTTTTTCCGAAGAGGTCATCGCCGAGGTTTGCGATGAGGCAAACGGCGCTTCCCGCGCGCGCGGCGGCCACTGCCTGGTTGGCGCCTTTGCCGCCGGGTTTTGTCTGAAATTCGCCGCCGATATGCGTCTCGCCCGCGGAGGGCAGGGCGTCCATAAGGATGAACATGTCGGTATTAGCGCTTCCGGCTACGACTATGTTGGCACGCGCCATGAAAAGGTCCTTTCCTGCAAATGGGCAGTCTGCAACCGAGGCAACCTCGACTTCCAAGGCATT
>CALMGO010000016.1 GCA_937863625.1 uncultured bacterium | reverse complement strand
AAGCCTGATGAAAAGCCGTAGTCGGGGGCGTTTGAGACGCCGTCAGGGCCTTTCTCGGGTGCAAGATACGGGTTGGAAACGGAGGCGGCGGTGATGAAGCCTTTGGATTTCATGTAGCGCTGGAGGGTGAGGCAGTCGGGCAGCGCGTAATAATTGTGTTCTATGCCGTGGGCGGGCGGGTACATGCCTGCAAGGATGGAGCCAACGGAAAACTTGGTAGCAGGGGCGGCTGAAAAGGCGTTTGTGAAATTCACGGCCCGGGAGGCGAAGGCGTTAAGATGAGGGGTGACCTCCACGCCGTTTATGACCCTGCCGATAACGTCGGCGCGCATGGCGTCGGAGATGATGAGAAAGACGTGGCGTACGGCGCGTTTGCGGCTCTCTATGTATGGAAAGCCCGCGAGCGCGGCAGCGGCCGTGGCGGCGGCGCCGGCAAGGAGGACCTTACGTCTCGTGAAACGGCGAGCCATCGTGAAATCCATTAAATGTAAGGAAACGTAACGCGCCCAAAAGTATCTACGCGCTATTTTGCCCGAAAGAGAGGTCCGGCGCAAGAAGGAGAGAAAGAAAGCGCGCCTCCAGTTGGAGGCGCGCTCTTTTCAACGGGGGCACTACTTGCCGCGCAGGCAGCCGGGGAGTTCGCCGTTTTCGCGATGATAGGCGATACATTCGCAGCAGACGCCGTGACGCGGGCAGGTGTCGGATGAACAAACGCATTTCTTTTCGTTTTCGGCTTTCTTGCATTCCATGTGAGGCTCCTTCTTATCCGGGGTACCTGTTATTTCGCTGCGAGAGGCTTCTTGAGGAAACTGCCGGGCAAAGCGCCGGTGTGCCTGCCGTGATCCATGACGACCGTGCCGTTTACTATGGTGCAGGCGATGCCGGTCGGGAGGGTGTCAAATTTGTCCCAGTGTTCTTCGCCGGAGATGGTCGCGGGGTCAAAGACAACGACGTCGGCCTTCTTGCCGGGGGCGAGGACGCCGCGGTCGGCGAGACCGAGCATCTCAGCGGGGAGGCCTGTGCATTTGTAGACGGCGGTCTCCATGGGGAGCCATTTCCATTCGCGAACCATGCGGCCGAAAAAGATGGGGAAGCATGACCACACCTGGGGGTCCCTGCGGCCGGGGCTGTTGGTACCGTCGGCGCCGTCGGAGGAGACCATGCAGAAGGGGTCGAGGAGGAATGTCTTTTTGTCGTCCCAGGTCATGGCGTCAAACTCGAACTTAACGCGGCCGGACTCCCAGATTTTCAAGAGGGCCTCGGCGGGCGTGACGCCCATGGAGGCGGCGATTTTGTCGAGGGTCATGCCGATAAATTCCGGGTGCGCGGGGCATTCAAAACAATAGGGGTCGGCGTTGGGCCAGTATTTGCGGAGCTCGCGGTCGATTGTCGCGAGGTCGTGTTTGCCGTCGATGTCAAAGGCCTTGCAGTCGGACGACCACTGGATGGATGAGCGCCAGTTGGAGTAGACCTTCATTCCGCCGGCACGGGCGGCGTCCATGATCTTTTCGAGTTTGGGCGCCTGACGCCAGACTTCATAGGAGCCGACTTTTATATGCGAAATGGAGAGGGGGATATTGCCTGCTTCGCGGCAGATGCGGATGGCTTCCTCGGTGGCTTCGAAGACGGTGATATCCTCGTTTCTAAGGTGCGTTTCGTAGTATCCGCCATAAGGGGCGACGGCCTTTGCGCAGGCGATGACCTCCTCGGTGGTGAGGTAGTCGCCGTCGTATTCGAGGCCGGAGGAGAGGCCGAAGGCGCCGTTTTTCATGGCGGTGTCGATGAGGGCGGCCATGCGTGTCATTTCCTCGGGGGTGGCGGGCCTTTGCTCGCGGCCGATAACGGCGGCGCGGGCGGCGCGGTTGCCGACGAGGCGGCCGATATTGACGCTGCGGGGGTTAGACGTGATTTTATCGGCATATTTGACCATGTCGATTTCGCCGCCGCCGTCGAGGCCGACGATGACGGCGGTGACGCCCTGACCGACGCTTGAGGGAACCTGGCGGGTGACGGGGTCGTCGG
>CALMGO010000015.1 GCA_937863625.1 uncultured bacterium | reverse complement strand
GCTTCCGCAGGTTTCTCCGCGTGCGCTTCCGCGGAGCTTGCCGACGGCGGGGGCTCGACGGCGCTCGGCGCCGAAACGGCTTTCTCGTCAGGAGGCGAGGGGCTTTGGGCGTTCGTCAGTGTCACGAGACCAAGCAGCGCAATAAGCGCTACCGGAAGGACTCTCCACCGG
Organism: uncultured bacterium; assembly: GCA_937863625.1. Classification (GTDB taxonomy): domain Bacteria; phylum Planctomycetota; class DG-23; order SLPQ01; family SLPQ01; genus CALMGO01. The sequence continues at coordinate 9,152 of CALMGO010000015.1, read as the reverse complement.
TGCGCACCGGGTTCAAACATGGCTATCATGGCTATTCTCCTTTTCATATTCCGGCTGCTCTCGAGTATCCCTACCATACCCGCCAGGCGGCGATGCCTGACGAGACCCTCGGTAAGCGCGAGGATGGTGCGGCCGTAACCAGTGTTTTCTCCCGGCTGCGTATATGAAAGCGCGAGCGCGTCACATGCCAGTTCGCGGTCCGCGCGCATGCGATAAAAGGCGTACCAGACAAGAGGATTGAACCAGTAAACGCACTGCAATGCAGTCACGAGCCAGTTAGTCGCGATATCCCAGCGCTTCACGTGCGCGAGTTCGTGCAGGAAGATGAAACGCAACTCGGTGTCGCTGAGATTTTCCGTCGTGCCTGCCGGCAGGAGAAGTCGCGGTCGAAACAGCCCCAGGAGCGCAGGCGTCAGCACTTCCGCGGACTCGACCACCTTTATCCTGCGGCGCAGGCCCATGCTCTTTTTGCACGCGTCCAAAACGCCCAGAATTCGAGTGTCAGACACCACACGGCGGCGTGACGACCTCATTGCGAACCTGGTGTTCTGAACAACTGCCACAAACGCGAGCCCCAGCGCACCCGCCAGCCACAAAAGCGGCATGACCGGTACTCGCGTGGACGTCGCCGGGACCGGGCTTTCCTCGTGGGCGTCGATGCGCGTCACGGCGTTTTCCAGCACTGCCACCTCCGCGGCCGCCGCGGCAGCGGCAGGCGGGAGTATGTCAGCGAGGGTGTCCTCTGTGTCTGTTATCAGGGCTGCGGAATCTGCGGATGTCGCCCCGGCAGGAAACTGCGGTGTCTCCGCCTGCCGTGCCGGGCGAGCCTGGACGGTCTGTGGGCGCGCCATTCGTCCCAGATTAAAGATGCTGAGCGCGCTCTCCGGCGCCCACGGCGTTACCATCCGCACCACGAGCACCAGCCACAGCGCCCACCGCCAGCGGGGCCTCAGCCGCTCGCCAGCCACCGCCTGCACGACAAGTATTACACAAACGAGCACCGAAACCTGAAGCCACGACCTGAAAAGGCAGCCGGAAAATGAGGAAATCGTTTCCATCTTCAGCTCCTTTTCCTGTCAAGTATTCGCTTCAGTTGCGCAATCTCTTCGCCGCTGAGCGCGTCCTCTTCGATCATGTGTGCTATCATCGGCATCAGCGCCCCCCCGTACACGCGCTTCAGGAATGACTTACTTTCCGCGCGGACGCAGGCCGCCTCATCAACCGTCGGGAAGTAGTGGTATTCGCGTCCGTTTTTCTTATAGGAGACGGCTTTCTTCCCGACGAGCCTTGCGATAAGTGTCTTTACGGTCTTTGGCGCCCACCTGGTTTCGGGCGACAGTTCGTCAACGATCTCGTTGGCCGTCCGCGGCGAACGCTCCCACAGGACTTTCATGACGAGCCACTCGGACTGCGAGATTTTCGGTGTCCTTGCCATCGGGACCTCCTGCGGATTACAGTTGTAAGATATCTGTCGGCTGATTATATTACGTTTGTAGTCGCCAAATCAACGACGGATTTTCTTTTTTTTTGAAAATAGTTGGTCCGCTCCCTCTGCCTTATAGTGGTTTCCGCCGCCTTGACGCGCGGAACAGGCCCTTTACGATAGGTGCGGCGCACGGCAATCGGGCGGCACTGCGAGGTGTACAAAGTGGGGTCACGCGGAACCCAGGGACTTTCGGCGGCTCAGACGCATGCTCTCGACACCATCCTCGGCAAGGCAACGCCCGGCATAGGCATATGGCTCATAAACGCGATGGAGTGGCGGATGATAGACCGCCTTGCCGGCGCGTCCGAAGGCACGTACGCAAAGCGCCCCCGCGAGACATACCGACGGATGCTCGTGGAGAGCGGCGTGTGTTTTGTCGACCAGTGGATACCCGAAAACCCCCTCACCATGCGGGAGCACGGCTTTGACGACACGGCCGAGCGGGGGCCGACCACAGGCGGCGGCGCGCTCGTGCTCGACGGTGTGGCAATCGATTCGCCGGAATCAGTGGTGCGTCATATGACCGAAGTGCTCATCCCATCCATCGAGAGGGATATCGCCGCATTCGACGAGGACTTGCTCGTAAATCAACTGCTTGAGCGCGAAGCGCGCGACCAGAACGAACTCGGCCCCGATATCCTCAAGGCGCCTTATACCGACCCGTTTGCGCGGTTTCCCGTCTTTCAATACGGGGCCTACGGCTACGAGCCGTACTTTACGGCATACGCGCTTTACGGCGACGTGATGGAGCGGCACTTCTCGCGGAGCGCGGACTACGCGCTTCTTTACAACCGCGCAGCCGCAAGGGCCATATCCGAAGGCGCCCTGCCGCCGTACATCCGCATCGACCACGACATTACCGACAGCCGCGGCACGCTCGTGAGCCTCGAGAGTCTCGACGCATTGTGGATGCCGCACTTTGCGAGGTGCATGCGTCCGTTTGTCGACGCCGGCGTGACGCTTGTATGGCACTGCGACGGTAATGTGACCCCCCTTGTGCCGAGACTGCTCGATGCGGGGTTCAAAGGGTTCCAGGGGTTCCAGTACGAAGACGGCGTTGACTACGCCGATATCTGTCGGATGCGGGCCAGAGACGGCGACGAACTGCTCATTATCGCAGGAGTCTCCGTCACCCGGACGCTGCCGTACGGGACGCCCGGCGACGTCAGAAAAGAGATGGAGTTTCTCGTTCGCAACGGGCCGAAGTCACGTCTCTTTCTTGGGGCGTCGAGCTCGATAACGCCAGGCGTGCCGTGGGAGAACCTCAAGGCGCTTGTGGAGGGCTTCCGGTATTACAGAACGCATGGGAGAGGGTAGGGGGCCGGCGTGGCCTGCCCGGCTTTGTCTGCGTCCGCGACTTACTTCTCGTCGTACAGCACCCAGACCCGGTCCATTTCGTTCTGCTGCGTCCCGTCCGTCCCCGTCGGCGGCGTGGCGCTCTGCATGTTGAGCCTCAGGTCCTCCGGCGTGTCGATTCCTGTATTAAGCGCCGTCACCACGTGTCCATCTTCAAAGAGGATATTGACCGACTTGCCGTTATGGTTCTCGCGCACGGTAGGGTCTGCGAAGAACCCGTCCCTGTAGCCCAGATAGTTTCTGTCCGCCGCCATCGCGCGTACGGGAGCATCGTCTGACATGGACCCGGCCACGGCCGGATCGCTCACCTGGTCGACGCCGGGGTTATAGCCGAGGGAACCGAGTTTGCTCTTCCATGCGTCAGCCGGACGCCTGCCGTCGAGTTGCCGGTAGATGTATGAACAGTGCGATATCTCGTTCGGGCGAAAGTTCGTTATGTTGTCGATGACCTCCCCCATGTCGATGGTGCCTTCGCTTGGACAGAAGAGCACGTCCGGACCCGGGATAAACATGCCGTCCATCATCAGCAAAAGTCCCAGCCCCGTGAGATGCCCCTTAACCCCGTCGCTGTACGGCACGATGCTGTTCCAGATGATACTCGTCGCTACCTGCCCCTGGTTTGCGGGGTCCATCGCGTCGCCATCCACCGGCATAGAGCCATTGAAGTGCTCGCTGTAGAGCATGATGGCCGCGCCAATCTGGCGCAGGTTGTTTTTGCACTGGATGAGCCGGGCCTGCTCGCGCGACTTTGCTATCGCGGGGAGCAGGAGCCCCGCCAGAATCGAGATGATGGCCATGACGGCCAGGAGTTCCACCAGTGTAAATCCACGGGCAATGTTTCTCGACTTCAAGGCTGCCTCGCTTTCAGATAGACGCGCGTAGACATGAAAAAGGGGCCGCGTTTCCGCGGCCCCGATATGCTTTTCGCTTCAGTTACCTGTGCTTAGAACTTCTGGTCGTATAGCGTCCAGACCCTATCCATCTCAGCCGAGAGCGAGCCGTCAGTTCCCGTCGGAGGCGTCACGGTCAGCATGTTGAGGCGGAAATCATCCACCGTGTCCATCTCGGTATTTAGCGCCGTCTCGACGTGACCATCCTCGAAAAGCAGGTTGATGCTTTTGCCGTCGTGGTTCATCTTAATCGTGGTGTTGACAGTCGCGCCCGATCTGAACCCGAGGTAATTGCGGTCCGCCGCGATTACCTTGACCTCGGTGTCATCGTCTTCAGTGCCGGCCGCGTCGGGGGGATAGCTCAAGCCGTCAAGGCCCATGTTTTTGCCGAGGCTACCGAGCCGTCCTTTGTCCTGATCTGCGAGCCTTCTGCTATCCAACTGTCTGTAGATATAGGACCCGTATGCCTTCACGTTCGGCAGGCGCTTCTTGAGCGCGTCGAGTTCCTTGTTTTTGTCGATGCCGTCATCGCTCGGGCAGAAAAACACCTCCGGCGCTCCGATAAAATGATTATCAAGCATTGCAAGAATTCCAACGCCGCGAAGGTGTTCGCTCGACGCCGCCGGGTCCGTGTAGACCGTCTGGCCGTCCCAGAGTTCAGCGGTGCCGACGCGCCCCGCATTGGCCGAGTCATAGCAATCGCCGTCCACCGGCATCCAGCCGTTGTAGCTCGCCGCATACATGGTGATCGCCTGGCCTATCTGTCTCAGGTTGTTTTTGCACTCGAGCACTCGCGCCTGGTAGCGCGCGCGCCCTATAGCAGGCAGCAGCAATGCCGCCAATATGGAGATAATGGCCATCACGGCCAAAAGCTCCACAAGCGTGAACCCCCGCCTGCCGCCGAGTTTACCGACACGTACCATCTTGTTCTCCTTTCGCCGTCATCTCGTCACCACGTATCGTGGATAATATCCATGGGCTGCTAACCATTAGTCATAAACTACTTTGCTGCGGTCTTTTCGTTCAGAAAAAACAGAATTTCTACCAATTCGTTAAATTATCCGCGTTGACCGACAGCCCGTCGCCGTCTATATCGGCTGTTTCCTCCCGGTTGTCGCGTGAAAGGAGGCCGTCCGGCCCGGCGCTTATGACCTGAAACTGGCCTGATTCCCTGTTGTATGCGTCCGTCGTAGCCGGGTCGCCACTGTGGATTTCCTTCGGCGCATCCGCCGCCAAAAGGGGCCGATACATCCCTGCCATCCGCACATACGGTTCTGTGTTATACCCAGGTGTCCCCGTCACCAGCGGGAAATCATCCCCATAATCCCGATCAAATACGATTATATAGGGATTGCCCCATGGGTCCACCCGCTTCTCCAGCGGAACCTCCAGGGCCCACTCGGCGAGTGTCTCGTATATCTCCAACTCGGTTGTGATCCCGTCGCTGTTGGGGTCACTGGGGAGTTCCCCGAGCTTTTTGCCCATAAACGCATCTATCTTCGTCGCTATGAAGGTCACACCCGCCTTCGCCGCTTCCATGTCCGCCCTCTGACGCGCGCCCTTCGAAGCCACCACGAGCAGGGATATTATTATGCCCATTATCACTATTACGGACATGATCTCTATCAGCGTGAAGCCGTCTTTTTGAGATCGGAAATGACGCACTCTCGGTGCCCTCAAAGGCCTGCCTGCCGCGATCCAAGGTTCCGGTGAAGTATAGGTCGCCAAAGAGGAGTGTCAAGGGAAATTGCCGCCCTCCGCACCCGCTCCCCGCTCGCGCTAACCCCCTGCCGCGGTTGCTTTTTCTTTGAATTGCAGCCGATATCCTGTATCCTCTCTCACAAGACATCGTGGAAAGGATATCATGAAAAAAGAACTCATTTTCGAGGGGCGCAAGATACGCCTTTCGCTGGCCGAGATAAAACTCGCAAACGGCAGGGTTACGCGCCGTGAGATCGTCGAACACCCGGGCGCTGTCGTCGTCCTGCCGCTCTTTGAAAACGGCAACGTCATGCTCGAGGACCACTATCGCTTTGCCATAGACGCCAACCTCATCGAAGCCCCCGCAGGCACCTTGAAGCCCGGCGAAGACCCTCTCGAATGCGCCCGCCGTGAGCTTGCCGAGGAGACCGGCCTCGTCGCCTCCGAGTACATACACCTTGGCTCCTTTTATGCCAGCCCCGGCGTCATGACCGAAGTCATGCATGCGTATCTGGCTAAACAGATCTTTCGCGGAGAGCGAAACCTCGAAGAAGACGAGGTTCTCGAACCAGTCGAAATACCCCTCGACGAAGCCATCCGGTGGGTTCTTTCCGGCAGAATCGCCGACGCAAAGACCATTTCCACCCTCTTTCTCGCCAAATCATTCCTCGATAAGGAAAAGGCCACCGCCTGATGATCAGACCCTATTACAATCTCAGCGAACCCTCCTACAGCCAGCGTCCGGCTATGCGTATTGGTGGCGGTTTTACCGCTGCTGTGAAGTGGATATTCCTCATCTGCATAGGGGTGTTTCTGTTGCAGACTATCCTCAAGAACCAGCCCGGCGGCGCTTACAGGGCCTTTGAGGACACTTTTGCCTTCGTTCCCATGGGACGCTTAGGGACCTACTATCTCTGGCAGTACGTTACCTACATGGCTCTTCACGCTGATTTCTGGCACATCTTTTTCAACCTGTTCTTCTTCTACATGGTCGGCGGCATCGTCGAGCGCCGTCTGGGCACCCGCCGATTCACCTACCTTTTCCTTGTCTGCGGGATAGCCGGCGCCATTGCACAAGGCCTCATTTTCCCCGACAGCCGCACAATCGGCGCAAGCGCCGGCGTGATGGGGGCCGCAGCCGCCTGCGCGCTTCTATACCCTGACATGGTCGTCCTGGTGCTCTTCATTATCCCGATGAAGATGAAACACTTCTTGTTGATACTTGTGGCTTTCGAGATATTTGGCGCCAGCCGCGGGGGAAACGGCATCGCCTACTTTGCCCATCTTGCAGGCCTCGCCGCCGCATGGCTGTATATCCGCTACGAATTGCGCGTTGCGGCGTTCTTCAGCAACCTCTACTACGGCTCCAAGGGCCGCTTCAGAGGCTTTACCGGCGGGCCGAAAAGCACGCACATTGAGGACGACACCACGTATCGCACCGAGGTCGACCGTCTTCTCGACAAGATCTTCAAACAGGGCACCCAGAGCCTCACCCAAGAGGAAAACGAATTCCTGAAAAAACAAAGCGAACGGTTCCGCAAGTAGCGGCCTCTCGTTGACTTTTTCGCCGGGTTCGACAAAATAGCCGCCTCGCATTGTTGTTGCCATTGCTATGAAAGGTTCGTCTCATGCAGAAGGATTGTGCTTTCCAGCGCTGTATCAACCCGGCCTGCGCCGCTACCTTTGATATCCTGCAGGCCCTCACCGCGTGCCCCTCATGCGGCGAACTACTCGACGTTGTCTACGACTGGGATCGCCTCCCGGTGCCGAAATCTCTCTCCGATTTCGAAAAACGCTGGACATCCCGTACGGCGCCGCTGGATTTCTCCGGCGTGTGGCGTTTCCGCGACCTCTTGCCATTTGCCTCTGATGAAGCGCTTGTCACCGTCGGTGAGGGGCAGACAGTTCTATACCACAACACTACTCTTGCCCGCGAGGTGGGCCTCACGGGCGGACGCCTACACTTGCAGTATGTGGGCTTTAACCCATCCGGCAGTTTCAAGGACAACGGCATGGCTGCAGGCTTTACCCATGCGCGCATGGTCTCGGCCGGACGCGTGGCGTGTGCTTCCACGGGCAACACCAGCGCTTCGCTTGCGCTCTATGCATCCGTTCTCGGCATGCAGGCGGTGGTCTTTATCGGTTCCGGCAAAATCGCTTACGGCAAACTCGCCCAGGCGCTCGACTCCGGCGCGCTGACGCTCCAGATAAGAGGCGATTTTGACGACGCCATGCGTCTTGTCCAGGAGGCCGCCGCCAAACTCGGCCTCTATGTCCTCAACTCCGTAAACCCGTTTCGCCTCGAAGGCCAGAAGACCATCATGTATCGCGTCTTGGAGGCCCTATCCTGGGAAGCTCCCGACTGGGTCGTCGTTCCCGGAGGCAATCTCGGCAACTCATCCGCCTTCGGCAAGGCGTTCATGGAACTGCGCGACCTCGGCCTGCTGAAACGCCTACCGAGGATCGCCGTCATAAACTCAACCGGCGCCCGCACTCTCACTGCCCTTGTCGGCGAGAAGAATCTCTCCTGGAACAGTGGCGCAGTAGACCAGGACACTGTCGCGAGGTACTACGCGTATCTTGACGAAAACTCCATCCGCGCCCATACCCTCGCCACCGCCATCGAGATAAACCGCCCGGTGAACTTGAGGAAATGCCTGCGCGCCCTCGACGTTACGCACGGCGTCGTGCGCGAGGTTCCCGACGAGGACATCATCGACGCCAAGGCCTTGATTGCGCGGAGCGGCCCCGGCTGCGAGCCGGCAAGCGCCGCCTCCGTCGCAGGCGTCAAACTCCTTGTCGATGAAGGCGTTATTGCACCAGACGAGCGCGTCGTGGCGATTCTCACCGGCAACGTCTTGAAGGACCCCGACGTTCCGGTGAAGTACAATTCCCTCAAAGGCGCAGAACTCACCAAGGCACTGGGGCTTTTCTCCACGCGTCCCCCGCGTTACCAGAACCTCCCAATCGAGGTCGATGCCGACCTCGGCTCCATCGTCAACGCTCTGGAAGGAGGCGTCTCATGACAAAAGTCGCCGTAACCGGCGCCCTCGGTAAAATGGGCCGCCGCCTCATCGCACTCATCGCGGAATCCGACGACATGACTCTCGCAGTCGCCCTCGAGGCCCCCGGTACGCCCGGCATCGGCAAACCGCTCAAAGACGTCGTGCCGGATGCACCCGAAGGCGTCATTCTCGCTGACAAGTTCACCGGCGGAGCGGACGTTGTCATCGACTTCTCGTTTCACGCCGCCTCCGCCGTGCTCGCCGCCGAGGCGGCGTCCGCAGGCGTGCCAATCGTCATCGGTACGACCGGCCTCACTGCCTACGAAGCAGCCGCCGTCGATGCTGCGGCAACCAAGGTCCCCGTTATCTTCGCGCCCAATATGTCCGTCGGCGCCAATGTCCTCTTTGATATCGCCGCCCGCATGGCAAAGGCCCTGGGGGAGGATTTCGACATCGAGATAATAGAGGCGCACCATCGCTTCAAGAAAGACGCGCCTTCCGGGACCGCACTGGAGGCCGCACGCCGCATCGCCGAGGCCCGGGGCCTCTCAAAGGAGAACTACATCTACGGCCGCCAGGGCGAGACCGGACAGAGACCTTCCGCGCAAATCGCCATACACACCGTTCGCGCCGGAGACATTGTCGGCGACCATACGATTCTATTCTCCTGCCTTGGCGAGAGGCTTGAACTCAAGCACCAGGCCCACACACGCG
>CALMGO010000014.1 GCA_937863625.1 uncultured bacterium | reverse complement strand
AGCTTGCCGGAGACGTCGGGCGGGAGCATGACGCGGTGCACAACGGCGGAGGACTCAGGGACCTCACCAAGAACGGCGCCCGCCGGTAGCACGGCGCCGACGGCGACGAGCGGCTTCCACGACCATTTACGCGCGCGGTCGAGAGGCTCGGCCTTAATGCCGGTGGCGATGAAGTCGCCGGAAGCTTCGGCGAGCCTTTCCAAGGGGCGCTGGATACCGTCGAAGGTGGCGCCGATGAGTCCGGGGCCGAGCTCGACGGAGAGAGGCCTCGCGAGGCTGACGACGGTTTCGCCGGGGCGAATGCCAGTGGTGTCCTCGTAGACCTGAATGGTGGCGACCTCGTCGGTCATCATGATGATTTCGCCGACGAGTCCCGCCGTACCGACCTCTACCTGGTCGGCGACATTGGCCATGGACATTCCGCGGGCCTTCACGACCGGGCCGTCTACGGAGAAGATACTTCCTTTTACTTGTGTATTCACGTTCTTACTCGAATAAGTCTGTGGCAATGATTGCGCGCAGCTCGGAGCGCCTCCGGTAGGCGATCTCGTCAAACGTCGCGTAGTAGGAAAGTCTCGCATCGGGAGTCATGAGGACAAGCCCCCCGGCGGCCTGGATAGAATCGGCGGCAAGGGTGACGGTCACGCCGGCGGCAGCTTTGACCTTTGCGGCAAGGGAATCGAAACGCCCGTCAGCAGCGAGGAAAGCGTTATCGGCAGCGTTGCATTTGACTGCGGCCTGCGTCGCGCCAAGAGCGCGGGCGGCCTCGACTGCAAGACCTTCGAGGACACCCAGATAGACGTTATCGCGGGGCCGGGCGGCGAGGCGCTCGAGGGTCTCCTTGAGCAAGGCGTCGATGAGCTCATGCTTCTTGCGCAGGAGTGTCCGGGAGGCCTCGGCGGAGGCACCTGCCGCGGCCAGGGCGAGAGCCGACGCGGCCTGAGCGTCGATATCAGCGGTCGCGAGGCGCGCGCGAGTATTGGCGCGCCGGGTGGCCTGGTCGATTTCGCGCTGGGCGACTTTGCGGGCTGTTTCGAGAAGCGCCCGGGCATCAGCCTTGGACCGAGACTCGACTTCACCAATAAGAGACACTTTTTCTTCGGTCATATTTTGACACCTATTGCCTGCGAGACAAGGTGAGCGATATCCTCGGCCTGTCTGGGCGCGGAGTTGACAGAGGGGATTTCGAGGACGGCCACGTTTTCACGCGCTATTTTGAGTTTGTCCACTTTCTGACGCACCATGTCCGCGACAGCGTCGGTTATGAGTATGACCGTATCGGGGCCTGCAAGGCGGTCGATGGCTGCGTCGGCCTCCTCGGGGGAGGCTACGGCGGCGCCGATGATGCCCATGAGGCTCAGTGCCTGTACGGTCAACTCGTCTGCGACAGCGGTTATCTTCACGATCTATACTTTCATAAGGATGATGAAGGCGATGGCAAGGCCGTATATGGCGAGACCTTCCCCGAAGACCACGAAGAGGATGGTGCGGCCCATGATTTCGGGCCTCTCGGCGACAGCGCCGATGGCGGCCGAACCGGTCATGCCGACTGCTATGCCGGCGGCTACGCAAGCAACGCTCGTAGCGACTGCGGCGCTCCAGAAGGCGGCAACCGTCGCGGCCTCGGAGAGGCGCGGCCTGGTGGCGGCTACGGGTGCGGCATCAGGCGCCGTGACGGCGGGGGTGGCATCCTGGGCAAGGGCCTTTGTGGCCATCAGGCCAAAGAGGGAGACAGAGATGAAGCCTCCGACAATGACAAATATGACCATGTTGAGACCGAGAAACGTCTTTACGTTACGGTTCATACAATGCTCCTTTTCGCGGAAAGAGAAAGAGGTTCGAAGGGCCGCCCCTGACTTAGAAAGAATTTGCTGAAGAACTCGTAATAATGCAGGCGGAGGACCTGCACGAAGACCATGACACCTTCGAGGCAGATGACCATGATATTGCCGATGAAGATGTCCAGTCCTGACATAGCGGAACCCACAGGGCCGGGGCTTTTGAGCATGCTCGCGAAGACAAAGACGGTGCCCATGAGGGCGGCGTGGTTCAAGGCAAAGGCTGAAACGCGCATGAAGGAGATGGTATTGGAGAAGGAGCCCATCATGAGCTCCATGGGCCGGATGAAGAGGCCGGCCATTTCGTGCTCACCCTTGTGTCCGGTGAGACGGTCGACAATCTCAATGCCAAACGTGGTGAGGAAAAGCGGCGGGCCAAGGATGAGGGCAACGGTCGTCGCGGTGACGTCGGCGCCTTTGCCGTTCGCGGCCAGGTAGAAGAGGCCGCAGACGCCCCAGTAAAAAAGCATCGTGGAGCCGCCCCACTCCCCGACGAAGGCTTCCTTGTACTTTCGCGCCCAGAGGTTCTGAATGAAGTTTATGACGAGCCCCAGGTTGATGACAACAGCGCCGAGGATGACGCCGGCGAAGAGGAAACCACCAGGGTCGGACATTGGGGATTTCCAGAGGGCCATATGCTCGCTTTCAACGCCAAAGAAACTTCCATACACGAAACCGAACAAAATCGAAGTTGAGCCGCACCAGATAAGGATGGCGCCGACGTCACGGCCGACACTGCGTTTGGCGGCCATGGAAGCGGTAATAATCCCGGCCAGAAGGAGGACGAGACCGTGTCCGGCATCGCCGAACATGGCTCCAAACATGAACGCAAACGTGAAGGCGACAAAAGCGGTAGGGTCGATGCCGTCATATGCAGGATAGCCGTAAAACTCGACGAGACGCTGAAAGGGGCGGAAGAGGAAAGAGTTGGAAAGGCTCGTCGGAGGCGAGTCGGGCGCGGGCCCCTCGTGGGAGGAGGCTTCCTTAAATGCAACGGAGACGATTTCAACGGGGCCAGTGCATCTGGCGGCAAGGGCGCCCTCTAGCGCGTCGAGTCGCGAAGCGGGGACCCATCCCGACGCGAGATGAGTATAGGCCGCGGCGAGGAAGGACTCGGAAGCGGCGAGGAGCCTTGCGTTGACGTCGATTTCACGCCGCCAAGTGTTTATGAGAAGGCCCTTTTCGGCTGCAATACGCGCCAGGGCAAGCCCGGCCTCGGTGAGCGACTCCCTGACCTCCCACATGGCCTCTTCACTGACGCGAGGGGCGGCGCCGTCGGCCTCTATGAGCTCGGGGGTGATGACGATTCGCTCGAAGCGGGCGGCGTCAAGGCCATCGGCAAGCTCTGATTTGCGGTCGGGCGAAGTGACGCCGCAAACAAGCGTTCTCGCGCCGATGCTGCCGAGGACAAAAAGTCTGTGGCCTGAGAGTTCAAGAGTCTCCCTCAGGCGCGGGAAGTTGCCGCGCGGAACGGAGCCTAACTCAACCGCGACGTAACGGGCGGTCATGAGCGCGTCGATATCTATCCCGGCATGTGCGATACCCGCAAGAGCCCAGGCGAGGACGTCGGCTTTCTCGCGGGAAGCATCGGCACCCTTCATGAGCGTGTCGAGCTCGCGGATCTGCTTCTCGATGGGCTCCAAATCAGCGCGAATGGAATCGGCAATACCAAGCGGCTCGACACGGATGGAGTCATCCGGGACGTTGTCGGCGGAAAGAGCGAGAATGCGGGCGGCCTCGTCAAGCCTGCTGCGCAGGTCTTCAAGCGAGGCGGCAGTCGAGCGGGTGTCCGCCGGTGAGAAGGAGCCACCGGGACCGGCAATCGGCACATCGGCAACCTGGACACACTCCATCTCAGCCATGGTGCGCAATAAAGCGGCCTCGTCCTCCTTGAGGAAGAGGATGTTGACGCGCTTCATTCTCATCGGCCTAAGCATAGCGCACCTTCAGGCCACCACGGTCGCAAGCATCTGGGCAATCTCCTCGCGGGCGAGGCCGAGCGACTTGGCAGCGGTAACAGTAATAAGGTCATCAACGACAAACTCCCATCGCATGATAGCGATCATGAGAGTGGAGATATCAAAGATGACTGTGAGTTTCTTTGCGGCGAGTGAATTCCAGGTAAGCCGTCGAGCGAGGCGATGCCACGCAGTCACGTCGGCGGGCGCGGACACGTCGCCAAGCGAAAGCCCCGGCGCAGCAACACCGACGGCATCCGCTATGTCCTGGGTCTTTCCCGAACGCAAAATATCGAGGTAAGCGCCCGGCCCTATGATGTCCGAGGGGACGGGCAGCAGGTTCATAATTTCTTCGGGGGACATCGAGCGGTTGATCTTGAGCCAGAGGCCCCAGACGACGGCGTTCAGGGCCAGATAGGGGCGGACGAGTTTTTTCAAGCGGCGGCCCTGGGAGAGATTGACGCGCTTTGCGGCCTGCCACAGAAGCAAGGCGTATTCGCGGTCGAGCGCGAGCTCAAAGAGGAAAAGGTCGTTAGAAGCATTCTGGTAGACATCATAGGCCAGATTCGCCGGCTTTTCGAGGGGGGTGCCGACAGCATGGGCAATGACCTTCTCGGGCGTGTCGAGGGCGGCTCGACGGCGAGAGTCAACGTACAGGGCGGTCCTGGGATAAAGGTTGTCCGGGAAGTCGGTCCTGCGCGTGAGAGCGTCGCGAAAGAGGACTTTGAGGTTATGGAATGCATAACGGAGGGTGTACGCGTCAATGAACCGCTTTGCCGGGCCACCGACGAAATTAGTAATCTTTCGCGTAAAGATGATGCAGCCGGTGCGGAGGTTTTTTTCGAGGTCGGCGGGCGAGGGGCCGGGAGTGAGTTCGCGGAGAAGGTCGAGAGAACGCAACTGGGAAGCGCAGGAGCCGGCGTCTGAGGTCGAGAGCAACTGCTCGACGAGGCCCGCGTGCGGCGCGCGGGCGCGCAAAGCACCGAGGATGCCCCTTGCGCCTGAATAACCTTTTATGCCGGCATTGAACATTGATGAATCCTCAGGGAGTCTCTTTGCCCGTGACAATGGAGGAGAGCGTGCTGATAATGTCCTCTTTCTTCCCGGTGAATCGTTTCTCAAGTGCGCTAACGGCGGCGGTCGTCCCGGCGAGTCCGGCATCGCGCGCGGATACGATATCGTTTGCGAGTTTTTCCTGCGACTGGCGGCGGGCCGTCTCTATGCGGGCCGAGGCGTCGGCGTCAATCGCGGCGACTTTGCCTGCGGCGTCGGCACGAATCTTTTCAGCCTCGGCCTTGGCGGCGGCAATGCGCTCTGAAGCGGCCCTTTCGGCGGCCAGGATGTCCTTGAGGCTCTGATCACTCATTTCTTATGCCTTTCACGCATGATCTCCGAGACGGCGTAATAGACAATTCCGGCAAGGATGGCGATTCGCACTACCAGGTAGAGCACTCCGAGAAGCATCTCGGGTCTCATGTGTCACGCTCCTTGGCCAACGCTATCGCGACAGACGCCTCAGGAGGCCGCGTCGAACGCGCCGGGACACAAACGGCGCTCCGCGCGCGCAACCAGATCAATAACTTG
>CALMGO010000013.1 GCA_937863625.1 uncultured bacterium | reverse complement strand
AAACCCATTCACTACAATCCTTTGACCTTATCTACGTGCCATTCGGGACAGATACCATTTACTGGTGTTGACCTAAGTGTTGTAATTGGCTAATGTGTGCCCGTGCCAAGGATGGCGAGAGTCACAGTTGGAAGCCGGCCGCATCACGTCACGCAGCACCCTCCATGCAGCGCCGTTCTCCTCACATGGAGACGAGAAACAACATCGTTGCATCCTGCGCAAATCGTGTTAATATCTCCTCGGTAGCGTCGCATACGTACTCGTGGGACGACGCCGACAGGCTGACGAAGTTCGATAACGCAACCGGCACGGACAACGACGCCGTATATGCGTACCTGCCGGGTAGCGGCATGCGCTACAAGAGGACTCAAGGCGCGACTGTGGAGTACTATATCTACGATGGGGACGATGTGTTAGGGTCTTACACAGCAGGCGGCACGTTAAACGCCCGTTACGTAACGCCCGGTCTCGATGACAATCTCTCCGAGACCCGCGGCGGCTCGACCTATTATTACATGCAGGACGGATTAGGGAGCGTCCGTAATCTGGTCGATTCCTCGGAAACCACCCAGAATATCTACGACACGTACGCCTTCGGTGACAATATCGCCTATGCGCAGACGGTAAATATCGCCAGCCCCTACCGCTACACGGGCAGGGAGTTTGAACTCGGTTCGTATGACTCGACACACTACTACCGCAACCGCTACTACCTCCCCTACCTCGGCATCTTCGCCTCCCGCGACGCCGCCTTCGCCGATATCCATCGCGGCTGGGGGTATGTGGGAAATAACCCCCTGATGTTTGTGGACCCCTGGGGGCTGGATGAAGGACGCTCGCTCTACACTGTGATAGAGTATATTAACAGTTTGCCATATAGCGAGAGGGCAAAACGCGAGATGCGCGAACAAGCAAGACACGGCCAATATCCGCCTGGCTTCGACGCCTTGCGCGCTAGGGATGTTTTGCAAACTGCGAGCGACAAACTCTGGAATGCCGGACAGTCTCTTACCTATAAGAGAAGTGGAGCGAACGGGAATTACGCCTGTGGTGAGTGGGTATCTGAAATGCATAGCAGAATACCCGGCATGGCCGGTGTCAGAAGTAGCGGGACTGGGGGCGAATATAGAGTGGGCAACGCACTTATCTATCCCGTGACAGGCGATAACTGGGGCATATGGGGACATGAAGCTTGGGCAGTAGAGACCCCTTCAGGCCGCTACATAGTAGATCCCTACTACGACCACGATGGTTGGCCTTTGGGCTGGTTGTGGCGAAACTTCAGGCCTGTACTGACACTTCGCAATGACAGGTCAGACCTGAAGTATAACGAGAACTTTGGCGTTAGGCGACCAGATTCGGGGTCTTCCACTTCAGAGCCGTCCCTCTCAGACCCTTGCCCGAAGGACCCGTGTTAGGATTTGGCTGAAGTGCCGAAAACATGAGCCGCTGTAGGATGTTATCCCATGACAAGGAAATTTTTGTCGGTTAGGATTTGGGTAATTATGACCATGGCACTGCTCTGCGGGCTGGGCGCTCTCCATCTCGGCAGGGTTGTGATTAGGAATGACTATCTCCTGCAGCGATGGTTTCTCAAAACGCTGACCGAACATCTCGACTTTGCCGCCGCTCAGAACGGCGACAAGGACATGATTCTCTATGACCCAGCCGCTTTTGCAGTGATGTGCGAGGAGGCAACAGACTGGTCGCAAACACTGGTGCGTAACCACGACAGCCTTGCCAAGCGTGTCATCATTCTGCCTCCGTTGCCGGACAACGACTCTGGCTGCATTAGCCTGATGCTGTTTATTCCCAATCATCATGGCGCTCTTTCGAAGCGTTTCTACTGGGATGCGACTGTCACGTGCGCCGTCGTAGTCGGCGAATCGTGGCCCTGTAAAATCTATCCCGTGGAAGGAGCTATAGTGGCCGGAGCAAAAGGAGTTGACGAGTTTTTCAGCACGGCAGATGAACTGTGGCGTGCTGCCAGTGAAGGGGACCTCCAGCGGCTGCAAATTCTCCGCAAGAGAACTGGCTCCAATGACGTGTACATCGGCGAGGGGATGCCAATTGATGGCAGGTCGAATGTGCCTGTCAAACTCTCTGGCAGGCAACTGGACGCTTTAGCGGAAAAACTGGAGCAGGCCATGACGCCGCCGCGCCAGCCTGAGCATTAAATGGGGGCTTGCGGGGGGACAGATACGATTTATTAGAGTTGTAATTTCGTAAGTAGGGGACACCCATAACCGTGAAGGTCAAGGGCTCCTTGCCCTGTTTTTCTTTTTCGTATTGCAATGAACATTTTCGCGTGCTGTGCAGACACCCATTCGCACCGTTCCGGCGCATGTTCCACCGG
>CALMGO010000012.1 GCA_937863625.1 uncultured bacterium | reverse complement strand
CATTTCTCCCTTTGCCTTCTTGCGCGACTTGAGTATTTGCCCTACTACCACTATCACCAGAAATGTCACCACCACGCCTATTATACCGGCAGCGCCCCCGCTGATAAATGGCTTCTCCACACCCGGAACGCTATAGTCCGGCAGCGCCCCCGCGTATCCTTCCTCGCCCTCAACCGGCTCGGTCCCTGCCGGTTCCAAGCCCGTTTCAGGCTCTCCCTGCGCCGCGTGCGTTTCCAGCGAATGTTCCAGCGCATCCGGTGCGCCGTACGCGAAATACGATATGACGCCCGCTGTCGCAAGCGTCACTATCCCGAGTATGACTATCGCCTTTGTGTTAGTTGTCCTGGACATGTGCCACCTCCATCCGCGGACTCTCGACGAGCCGGGCCGCCCTGAGCGCCTCCACGACGGCCAGCGTCACCGCCGCCTCCACCGCGCCGCTCACGAGGTGCGTCAGCGTCATCGCTGCGAAAAACTTCCCCCCGTACGGCTGGCTCAGCATCACCCACACAGCCGCTCCCGTCGAGCCCGCCAGCACTCCCACCACCGTTGCCACGACTACGGCAATGTGGGGCAGCCACCGCGAGAGCGCCTTGTATATCAGATACGCCGTCAGCGTCGACAGCACCGCCATGTTGAATACATTCGCCCCCAGCGCCGCGATTCCCCCGTCGCCGAATAAAAGCGCCTGTATCGTCACTATCGCTGCCATGCACAACACCGCGATACTCGGCCCGAATACGATTGCCAGTAGCCCCGCCCCCACGATATGATCGCTTATCCCCGCCGCTAACGGGAAATTCAGCATCTGCAGCGCAAATACAAACGCTCCCATCAATCCCACGAGCGGTATGCTCTCGTCCTCAAGCCGCTTGTTGGCCGCGTGAGCCGCGATTCCCACCGACACTACACTCGCCCCGGCAAGCGGCACCCACACCTCAGCCTTCAACACTCCGTCTGGTATATGCATCTTTGTCTCCCGCTAAGCGCCCCCCGGCAGGGGAGGGCGCCTCTTCCTATTCTATTCTTTAACCCGCTCCACGCGGCTAAAAAGCGTAAGTAATCCCGGTGATTACCGTGATATCCGCCGTCCTGTTATCAAGCCCCCACTTGAGTCCCACGTCCACAGCCAGCTTCTCCGTCGCGTTTATCACCGCGCCCGCAAGCACCCTGTCGCTGTCCTCATCTTTGCCGCCTCCGGTGCCCTTGTCCGTGACGTACTCGCAAACCAGCACTACCTTTTCGCTCATTTCCTTTTCCAGCGCCACCCCCAGAGTCACGCAACCGTTTCCATGCTGAGCTGCGCTGTACACGCCGTTGACGTATGTCGTCACTCCCCCGCCCAGCGCCTGCGAATATGTAAGACCAAGCGACCCGTCATGAGTGCCGCAGCCCAGCCCCTCATTTTCATCGCCTGTCGGCATGCTCACCGCGCCAAATACCGCCGCAGCCGAGTCGCTCTCGTCGCTTCCGAAAAATCTCCACTTCGCGAAGAACCCTCCGTCCTCAAGCCCGCTCGTCTCATCGCCCTCGGTACTGCTGTAGACGATCCCGTGCGCGCATACATCCACTTCCACGTTTTCCGCCAGGCCGTATGCAAAGTTGATGCCTGCCTCGAAACTCTTCCCCACTACCGCTCCGCTTGCGTATTCCGTCCCGATTGCCATCTCCACCGCCCCCTGCGGTGTTACGCCCGGCCCCTCAGTCTCACACGGCCGTCCCGCCCATGCCGACTGTGAAAAGGCCGCCGCCAGTACCATCACTATGATAACCTCCACTGCTTCCTTCACTTTGCTTCCCCCTTCCATAACACGTATTCAGTAAACGTAACACTCGCTTATCAAAAAAAAGCGCCGTTTACTCCAGCGCCTTGCCTGCCGCCGTTGTCACGACCTCTCCGTGCTTGACGCCTTTGGCCGCAATCAGCCTGTCCGCCAGGTCCCTTATCACCTTGGCCCGCCCCTTGAGTATCACCACCTCCAGGCAGTCATGCCTGTTCAGATGTGTATGCTCCGACGCCACCACGCTCTTGTGGCTCTCGTGCTGTATCTCCGTCAGCACCGCCTCTAGCCCCGGGTCATGGTGGTCGTAGACAAGAGTCACTGTCGCCACCGTCTCCGCGTTTGCGTCCCATGCCTTCTCGACGAGAGTCTTGCGCATGAGGTCGCGAATCGCCTCGGATCTGTTTGCGTACCCGCGCCTTGCTATGAGGCGGTCAAACGCGCTAATCAGCTCCTCTTCGACCGATACCCCAAATCTCGTCATCCCTGCCATTTCGCTTCCTCCAACGCAGTGGGTGCCACGAATAGTAGAATCGTAGCATTTATCCCCGCCATGTCAACCCCCCAACCCGGCTTCTCTGCTCCGGTCCATACGTGGCATGCGCCTATGTGGGTTGTCTCTTGCCCGTTCGCCTCAGTTCGTGTGGAGGGATGCCCCTCTTTGCAGGCAAAAAAATAGGGGCGGCTTGTGAGCCGCCCATGGTGGATGATACGTTTATTTTTCCCAGGTTACAAGCGACAGGCCAAAGGGGTGCAGCAGGTCAGCATGTTTCGGGAGCGCCCTGACTGCGCAGCCGAAGCGGCCGCTCTGTTTGCACTTCACCTCGACCGTGTAGGACACAGCCCCGTCCGATGCGTCGCCTGGCGACATTTCCACAGTTGTAGGCCTCGTTATCGCGCCCCTGTGGTCCGTCGGCCCGTAAATGAGCTGTATGCTCACGTCGTCAGGCTTCAGGTGCCCGAGAGCGGCGCGAACGGTGACTGCAAATGTGTCACCCACGCGAACGCCCGCGACAGGGACTCCGCCCGTTATCTCAAGGCCGATCTGCGGCCATGAGGACTCCACGCCCGTGCGCCACTTGGCCAGTGTCTTGGCGCGCGCCGCTGAGCTGTCTGCCAGGCGCGTGGACGCATCATGCGCAGGCAGATATGCGCGCTCGACATATTCGCTGACCATGCGATGCGTGTTGAATACGCTTGCGAGCGACTTGAGACACGCCTTCATCATCTTGACCCAGTTGCGTGGGATACCCGTGCGGTCGCGGTCGTAAAAGAGCGGCACCACGTCGCCTTCTAAGATATTGTAGAGCGCTTCCGAGTCGACGCGGTCGCGTTCCAGTTCGGATTCGTATTCGGTTTTGGCGCCGAGCATCCACCCGACGTGCTGTGAGTATCCTTCTGCCCACCAGCCGTCGGGCACGCTCAGGTTGATCCCTCCGTTCACGGGC
>CALMGO010000011.1 GCA_937863625.1 uncultured bacterium | reverse complement strand
ACGCGCGGAAGGCCTCTTGCTGCTGGCTGACGCGGTCGAGGCCCGCGACGAGGACCTGACCGAGTTTGTGAGCAGGCTCGACACGTGGACGGCCGCATTTATCGACGGCTTCAACCGCATCCATTCGGGCGGACAGGGGTTGGACGTCTATCAGGACATCACGGGCGTAAATGGCGTGGATGACCCGACCGCGGTACTAAACGCTGCGGGGCTTGACTTCACGCCGCAGACCGGGACATTTGAAATCCGCGTGAAGAACGCCACAAGCGGCGAGACAAAGACGTTCCTTTTCCACGTGGACCTCGACGGGCTTGACGGCAACGACACGACACTCGCCTCACTCGTCAGCGACATCAGCGCGACGATCGGCGCGTTCTACCCGTCGATAGCCGCCTCCGTGGGACCGGGTAACACTCTGCGCATCAATTCGTCGGCATCGGAGCTTTCGTTCGGGTTTGCCGACGACACAAGCGGCGTGCTCGCGTCTCTGGGGCTTAACACGTTTTTCACCGGGAGCGATTCGTCCACAATCGGGATAAACCCGACGATTGATGACAATCCCGGCCTCATTGCGGCGGGGCTGACCGGGTTGCCCGGCGACAATGCCAACGCTGTGCGGCTCATGGCCTTTCAGAGAGACCCGCTGGGCGCCCTGGGAGGAATGAGCGTCGACGCCTACTACCAGGGCATCGTGTCGACGATGGGCATACGCGCAGCGGCGGCCAGAGACCGCGCGATAGGCTCGCAGGCGATACTTTCTTCGCTTACGAATCAGCGCGAGGCGGTAAGCGGCGTCAGCCTTGACGAGGAAGCGGTCAAGCTCATCCGCTATCAGTCGGGATACCGAGCCGCGGCGAGGTATATCTCGACCGTTGACGAAATGATTCAGACACTTCTTTCGATGTAGGTGAAGGCATGATGAAAAGAGCGGTTTGTGCGGCATACGCGGGAGGCGGGTAATGGGCGTCATATCGGTTACGGTACCGAGGGTATCGAACACCCTGAAGTCGAACCTTATATTGAGCAACCTCAATAGTACGGCCGCTCAGCTTGCCATCCTGCAGAACCAGATATCAAGCGGACGCCGGATAATGACGCCTTCGGATAATCCGTTCGACGCGACGGTGGCCGGCCAGCTGCAGAACTTCATCGAGCAGAAGCTTCGCTTTCAGACGAGCATTCAGAACGCGACAAGCGTGCTCTCGACGGCCGACGGCGCTCTTGCAAACGCCAACAGCCTGCTGAGCCAGGCACAGTCCATCGGCCTTGGCGAGATAGGCGTCACGGCAAATGCGGAGACGCGGCGCAGCTCGGCTGCGATTATCGACGAAATCCTCAACGAGATGGTGAGCCTCGGCAACACGCAGTTTGCGGGGCGGTACATTTTCGCCGGACGCAGCACGCTTCAGGCTCCGTTTTCAAGCACCCTCGGCGGGGTTCACTTTCTCGGGGATACGGGGTCGGTGGACGTGGCGATAGACTACTCGTCAAGTTCGTCCACCAGTGTCGACGCAGCGGGCGCCTTCGGCGCGATAAGCGCGCAGGTCAAGGGCACCAGGGACCTGAACCCGGCGATCTCCCTTGGCACCA
>CALMGO010000010.1 GCA_937863625.1 uncultured bacterium | reverse complement strand
GGCTCGATGCTTCTTTTCAATCCGTCAAAGGACGCTTTCCAGATATTTCTTTTTCTCTGGATGTTCTATCTTTTCCTGCGCGGACATGATTCAAGGCCTATTCTCTGCGGCGCGGCGATGGGGCTTGTGGCCTCACTGGCCTTTTTCTTCACGCTGGCCACAGCCGTAGTTGTCATCCTGCTCGCCGTTTATGCCGCCGTGAATCGAGCTGCTTTTGCCTCGCACACGCGGCAAACAGCGCTCAGATTCTTCCTCGCCTCAGCCGTCGGACTTCTTGCGGGATTTCTCGTCTTTTATCTCGTCAGCGGGTACAATTCTCTTCCATCACTTCTTGTCTGCTATCGCAATCACTCCCTGTTCTACGAGCATTTCACGAGGACGTATTGGAAGTGGGCCCTCTTCAACACATGGGAATTCGCCATGTTTACAGGAGCGGCCCTCTTTGCGGCGGCGCTGTGGGGAGCTCTGTGCCGACATGACGGCGAAGTCTTGCCAAACAGGCGAGTCCCCACCGCGCGCGTGTACCTTGTCGCTACGTTTGTGGTGCTGGCCGTGCTCGACATCTCCGGCAAGAACTCCAGTGAAATCGCACGCCTCTGGCTGTTCTTCATGCCTTTCCTGGCAATCCCGGCCGTTGTCCTTGTGGAGAGGGGCAAACACCCCGCATCGAATCTGGCCATCCTGTCGGTCATCCAGACGGCCACTGTAGTTCTTCTCCGGATATTTCTCGACGTCTGGCGCAACCAGGATTTCTTCACCCAGGTAGAAAAATACGCCGGGCAGTGACGCCTTCAACCGTCACCGCCCGGAAATCATTCTTCGCGCTTAATGTTGCCCCAGCGGACAATTTCTAATCCGTTAGAAGACGTTCTCTACATTGATGGTCGGATCGATCGCGAAATCGTTGCCGTTGCCGATAATGTCGAGAGAATCGTCTCCAGGCCCCCCTATGAGCACCACAGGGCCGAAGAACTCCGCGGAGTTCCCGTCCTCAAGTATGACTCCCAGGGTAATCGCGTCATCGCCCGAACCACCGTTTATGACCACCCTGCCGTCAAACGTACTCATGTCGCCATCAGCCGCGCCGTTGGCTTCTATTGCTATGACGTCGTCACCGCCGCCTGTGTTTATAGCAACCCGCATGGCGAATTCCGAATCGTCGACAACCACCAGGTCTTCGCCGTCGCCTGTGTCGATCTTCGTATTGCCGCCAGTGAGGAAGTCATCGATTACCACCTCGTCGTTGCCACTACGGCCGGTTATTCTCACATTGCCCACAACGCCGCCCGAGAAAAGCGTCACTTCGCTCGAATCCTTTCCGGTATCTATGGTGAGATTTCGCCCCACTCCGGACTCTTCCATGTGGAAGCCGTCGGCCCCCGTTCCGCTACGGAACTTGAGGTCCTTTGTCCCGCCGTGAGCGCCCTGTAGGCCGAGACGGCTGTCATATATGAACGTCTGCGTTGCGCCGTTGCCGTTGTTGATGTTAGACATGCCCGTAATCGTAGCACCGTTCATGCTGATAAGGTCTTCGCCCGTGCCGTTAGTGAGCTTGAAGCCGCCTCGACTGATGTCGCTCGCGAAGATGTATGTCTCGCTGTCACCATGCCCGTTCTGAATTCTGATAGATCCAAGGGACGCTTCATGATCGGTTATAAATATGTCGTCGCCGGTCCGGTTGTTAACAACCATGTTGCCATCAACGTCGCTTGCGTCAATCTTTGTGTAACTGCCGTCGTTTCCATTGTTCAGCGTGATGTTTCTGTGCGCATCTGAGCCGGCCAACAACTGGAACACAGCCTGACCGTCCCTGTTAACAATGTTGATATTCCGGGCGATGTCCGTGCCCGTTATCTCGGTCCATGCATAACCGTTTCCATAGTTTATGTTGACTGCGCCGCCAAGAACCGTGCCGTTCTCCGTGTACAGGTAGTCGTCACCGTCGCGGCTGTTAAGGATGACGTTCTTACCGATATTGCCGATTATCGTTGTCGTCGTGTCGCCGACGCCGTTGTTAACATTGAGAACGCCGCTTATGTCCAGATCATAGACTGCAAGGTCGGTCCCGACGCCGTTTCGCACTATGACATTGCGAGCGCCGTCGACCTCCATGGCAGTCGTGCTATCGCCGTTGCCGTTCATCACTGTGACGTTGCCGCCGACGTTGGCGTCTACCGAAAGCGCATCATTTCCGCTGTCGTTTCGTATCGAAAGGTTCTTGCCTATGGCGCCTTCTATTACCGTGCTCGTGCCGCCGTCGCCGTTTCGCACATTGAGACTGCCGCCGATGTCGGCATATGAGCTGAGGATATGCGAACTCCCATCGCCGGTCTTCATGTTGAAGTTGCCGCCTATATTGCCCTCAACCGCAAGATTCGTGTCACCGCTGCGATAGGTAATGTTGAGCACATTGCCGATGTTGGCGTCGATGCCCCCTGAGTGCGTCCCGGCTCCCGCCTTGAACTCAACATTACGGCCTATTTCGCCCACCAGCGAAAGGACTGAGTTGCCTCCCGCGTCAGTTATATTGACGTTCCGCGCCACATGCGCGCCTACAAAAAAAGTGTCCTCCCCGCTTCCGGAGCGTATCGCCACATCGCGTCCGATAGTGGACGCGTTGAGAATGCTAACCGTGTTGTCCCCGGAACCGGCGTTGACAAGCAGGCTTCCGCCTATGGTAACGTTATCAAGAGTCACCGTGTCGTCGCCGCCTTTGGTGTTGATTCGAATGTCCTTGGTTACGTCGGTAAAAAGCACTGCATCGGATCCGTCGTTGATCGTCGTTGCGTCATCGCCGGACCTGACGTAGAACTCTCCCGGGTCGGCCCCGTCCTGATCGATGACAAAATCATTGTCCAGGTCGTCGCCGGTTATGGTCATGATCCCGTCGGAAACCACCACTGTGATGCCGCCCGCCGGAGCGATGCGCTCTTCGAGCTGCTCAAGTCGCAAAGCCTCCTTCGGGGCTCTTCCGGTTACGCCATCTTGCTCGCTCATTACGTCGCCTCCTCATTTGCCTTCTTTTCGCACACTGAATTCATAATCGCGCACAATCGACACTTTTATACCCCATTAACGCGCAGACGGCAACCATGTTATGTCCATAATCACGCCATTGCCGTAAATAGACGTATTTTGCCATCGGATCGGTCAATCCGTACTCGTAGCGCACTGCCCCAAGCTCTTTTCTGACCAGTCCTTGTACTGCAGTATTCAGGCAAGAACCGCCATTTTTGTTTCATAATGAAAAAAGAGCCCTCGCAGTGGCAGTTGCGATATATTTTAGGGAACTAAAAGCACCCTCTTGCGTATAAATACACCGAGGGGATGATGTCTTCTTGAGACATAATGGCATTCAGGGAAGTTATCCGCCGGCAACCCGGACGGCACGACGCGCAACTGAGGAGGTTTGCATGGCAGTAAAGTCATTCCGAGTCTATTTCCTGTTGGCGTTTGTCCTTTTTCTTGCTCCTGCTGCGTTGGGAACGGAGTATTTTGTCTCGACGTCGGGAAATGACGCCAGCCCCGGCTCTTTGGCAAGCCCCTGGCGCACCATCCAGAAGGCTGTAGACACGATAGCTCCTGGAGACACGATAACGGTCATGCCGGGTACGTATGCCGGTGCGCGCATTGAATACTCAGGCACGCCGACCGGTGTCAAGACTCTGCGCTCACAGACCTGGGAAGAGCCCCGGACATCGTGAACCCCTGGTAAGGGGGTTGAGGTGTCTGGGG
>CALMGO010000009.1 GCA_937863625.1 uncultured bacterium | reverse complement strand
CTCCAGGTGTAAGGAGGGACACCGCCTTCGGCGGCGAGAGTCTCGCTGTATGCAGTATCTACAGTGCCATCGAGAAGGCTGGCGGTGGTGATATCGACTGGGAGTGATCCGTATTCATAACAGCCGATGTCATAGGCAATGCCGTTGTATCGCAAATAGCCTCGTATATCGTCTGTAACATCGCCAAGCGTCGTGCCGGCGTCAATTGCCGGGGAGGTATCCTTAAGCATATAGTCATGGTTGGCCGCGTCGACAAAGAGGTCGGTATCGGCGGCCTGTATCGAGTGGAGGTCGAGCCCATAGGTGCTCTTCCAGACCGCGAAGAGGGTATTTTTCTTGCCGCCGTCGACGCTGAAATTTGACATTACGACGTTGTAATCCGACTGGAAGTCGGCAAGGGTGGCGGCGTCTATGCAGATGCTGCCGCGAAGGGTTGAGGTGGTGTTATAGTGATAAAGGATGTTGTTAAACAACCTGTTGCCGACGGGGTCGGGCGTCGAAGGTCCACCGTCTTTTATGAAAATGACATAATAAGACCCATCGGGGTTGAGTATGGTGTTGTTGAGTACGCGGTTGTATCGTGCAGAAACAGCCCCGTCAACACCCACGAGGGCGATGCCTTTGCCTGAGAGACCCGTACCGTAGATGAGGTTATTTCGAAGCGTGCTGTACTCTAAGCCGTCGACGGAAATCCCCGACGACACGTTATCGTATATGACGTTCTTCTCGATGAGCCAGCCGCTCATTATGCCATCGCCGGAGAAGCGAGCATCCGCGTCGAGGAACATGCCGTTCATTCCGCTGTTATGGATTACATTGTTGCGGAATATCCCGTTGTCACTGGAGTTGCCGACGTCAAAACTGTGGTTACTGCTTCCGTAGAACTCGCAGTTCTCGACGAGAAGGCTGTCCGACCAAGTCGCAAGCACATTGTATTCGTAACTGTCGTGAATTGTGCAGTTTTGAACCGTGATGTGATCAGTAGTGGTCACGAAAAGACAGCGCCGTGAATTGCCGACGCCGTCGACTTCCAATCCGTCTATGACCCAGTAGGAGACCGGCGAGCCGGTATTTGCAATCTCTATGATGCCGTTATTTGTCGCGGATGCGGACACGGCGTTTAAGATGACCGCCGCCCCCGTATCGGCCATGAGGGTTTTGGGGGCGCCGGAGGACCCGCTCGAGGTTATTTTACATCCGGTATAGGAGCCTGCGCGCACCATGATCGTGTCGCCGGCAACGATGGTATTGACAGCATACTGAATGGTAAGCCAAGGGGCGCCGGAAGAGCCATCGTTTGAGTCGCTGCCGGTCGTCGCAACGTAGTAGGTCGCACCGGAAGCGGCGGCGGAGAGTCCGAGAATTACGAGGAGGAGCACTGCGAGACGAAGATATGTCTCGCGTGCTACGGGTTTCCCAAATACCATAACGTCGCCGCCGTCCCTTGATCGTCGGGCCAGAAAAACACCATAGAGTTATCTGTGGAGTTCCCGATAGGCCTAAGCAAAGGTTGACAGTTCTGGCGACGGATTGCCTTTCGGGGCCGAAAGCGGTTGTGCGGGACCACTAAGCGACGTGTTGCCAGCATGTCCCATACTACGCGCTCCCGGCTATATCGGCTCCACACCTTCTCCTTTCTTAAATATAAGTCATGATTTGCCCAAAGGTCGTAATAGCGGCGAAAAAAAAGGCGTTTTGTTCGGAAAAAGGCTGTGTCGACGGTACAGCCCTTATTTACAACGCGCAGTACGGCCATATAATGATGTGGTTTTGTTAATCAGACTCAGAAGGAGCTTGAAATGGACAAACTCCGTGCTGGAATCATCGGCGCCGGCTATTTTGCAGAGGCGGTCCACCTGCCTGCGATTTCGAGAAACCGAGACATCGAAATGGCCGCCATATGTCGCCGAAGTGAAGCTCCGCTCAAGGCGACAGCCGCAAAGTACGGCATACCAAAGACTTACACTGATTATCGAGAAATGCTCGAAAAGGAAACCCTCGACGCCGTATATGTGATCGTAAGCGTCAACATGACCCTGGAAGTAGCCACAGCCTGCATGGAGGCTGGAATTCCAACTCTGCTTGAGAAACCGCCGGGCAAAGACTCCGCGGAAGCACGCAAGCTCTGCGAGGTGGCGGACCGCACCGGCACGCTCAATATAGTCGCGTTCAATCGCCGTCACGCCCCCATGGCGCGCAGGGTAAAGGCGCTGATGGAAGGCAGGAAGATCCGCACGGCCTCGGCGAGGATTTTGCGCTACCATCGGTATGAAAGCGAGTTTACACTCGGAACCGCGGTACACCCGATGGACACGCTTCGCTACCTCGGCGGCGACGTGGTCGAGGTTGATACGTTCGGGTCCGAGGCGACCGACGGCAAGGGCGGCACGAATCACACAAGCATCCTGCGCTACGCCAACGGGGCGGTGGGGCAACTGACAGTTCAGACGGCCTGCGGCGTCTCTCACGAGGACTATGAAGTCCATGCGGAAGATGTCTCGGCCTTTATTACAATGCCGCAGGGCGGGTTTTCAGATGCGGTCGGGAGGTTTGAATTCTGGCAGGGGCCGACGTATCCGCTCAAGTCCTACAACTCGGACGTCCCGGAGGCCTACAGGGGCCCGGGGATGATGGACGGAATATACGACGAGGATGCGGATCTCGTGAAGCACATAAGGGCCGGCACGCGGTCGCCCAACGACGTACATGACGCGCTTAAGACCATGCTTCTGGCCGAGGCCATCGCCAAAGGCGGCCCCCAGAAGGTGGCGCAGAAATAGGCGCGGCGGGCGGCCGCAGGTGAAGGACCGGCCATTGTCCATGGAGTTATTACACGGGACATAGCCTGTTTTGGAGGATTTTTATGCGGTCACTCGGGAAATCAGTCGTAATTGCAGCCGTCTTTCTTTGCGCCCCTCTTTTCGCGGCGGAAGAGCCGCTGTCGGTCCGCGAGGACCGGCCGAGGATCATGCTCACGCCGTCACGCGTGGAGGCATTGAAAGAGAAACTCGCGTCAGAGCCCATCCCCGGGCGCGACGCGGGCAAGCAGGCACTTACTTACGTCCTCACCGGCGACAAAGAGGCCGGCGCCGAGGCCGTCAAGTACATGCTGAATTTCGACGTTTCCGACGAAGTCCTCGAAAAGAAGACCGCAAGCGACCCGTATCGCTGGTCGGCATTTGTCCCAGTCATATATGACTGGTGCTACGATCTCTTAAGCGATGAAGAGCGCGAGGCTTTCGAGGCTCGCTACGGGCGCATAGCCGCCGCCATGAACGCCAAGTCATGGGGCGGTCCTCAGATGCCCGGCAATAACTATTACGCAGGCTACATGCGCAACGCGGGCATATTCGGGCTGGCGGCATTCGGCAGGACTCCTCTGGCGCAGTCGGCACTGGACGACGCTCTTATCACGCGGTGGAGGGATTCGACTCTGCCGTTTTATGCCTCGGCGGCAAAAGGCGGCATTATCGGCGAAGGGTCGCAGTATGACCGCTATAACGCCGGGTATGTACTGTGGCTGGCCGAGGCTGTGAAATCTGCAACCGGGCGGGACCTTTACCGCGAGACGAACTGGTTTCGCGAGTTTGTCTTTCAGACGATATACTCGACGACCCCTGCACCGGCGCGCATCGCGTCGCTTCCCGAAGTGGACTCCTACTAACAGCGGTTTCCTTTTGGAGACGGCGAGATGTGGAGGGGGCACCCGGCGGTTGACGAATATACGGGCGACACGATGAGGGCACTGGCGCTGGCCTATGCAGACGAGCCGGTCGGGGCGTACGCCAAGGCGTGGCTTGAAACGGTTGAGCCGGCAACGGACGTATTCGGCTGGCTGGTGGAGGACGGGCGCGAGGTCGAGGCCGGACAGCTTAAGAACCTGCCTCTTGACTACTTCGCGCCGGGCGCCGGCTACGCGTGGGCGAGGAGCGGCTGGGGAGCGGGCGCCACGGCCGTGATGCTGCAACTGGGCATCCCCCAGAAGGGAAGCCACGAGCACCTGGACGCGGGGAGTTTCCAGATGGTTCGTTCGGGCTCGTGGATGACAAAAGAGTCGACGGGATACGCAACGCAATTTAACGGCTGCGACTCTCACGACGCGATGGCACACAACACGGTTCTCATCAACGGACGCTGCCAGGCAAATGCTTATCTTGACGGGGCTCCGGAGATAATCGCCATTGAGACGGCAAGGGACTTTTTCCATGCGGCGGTAGACCTTTCGAAGGCATGCCGCGCGTCCAAGTCGTCGCATCGCGACCGCGACGACAATCCCGAGTGCGTGAGCATGATTCGCGAATTTCTCTACATAAGGCCAGACGTGCTGGTGATCTTTGACAGGCTCGAGTCCGCAACCGACGAGGCGGAAAAGACCTATGTGGTGCACATGCCGCTTGAGCCGAAGCGCGAAGATGACGAGAATTTCGGCACACTCTTTACAACCGAAAACGGCGGCAGCCAGGTTGTGTTTCAGACGGTCTATCCGCAGGATGTCGCCTACAAACTTGTCGACGAGGGGGCGGTAGAGGGCAAAAAGAACGATGCCGGTTTCTACCAGTGGCGGATGGAAGTCACGAAACCGCAGGGGAAAAAGGCTTATTTTATGACGGTTCTGGCGGCGCAAGAGCGCTTTGACCTGGCTCCGAAGTGTGCGCTTGTCGAAAAGGATGAGACTATCGGCATGGTCGTGAGTCAGCCGGGCCGGAGGTTCGAGGTGCACTTTGCGAAAGAGCCCGGCGAATCGCTGGGGACTCTCGTCATCGACGCGGCAGGCGCGTATGGACACTCGGAAAGCAGCCTTCCCGCGAAGGTGCAGGAGATTGCCGTCGACGCCGCAGGAGTCAAATGGGGCGCGCCTGTGGAGTGATACAGAGGCGCGGCGTAACTTATTAACACTGGAACTTGTTCCCAAAAGAGGCGTGATATGTCCACACACTTAAAGCTCGGGATGGTCCTCGTGGTGCTGCTGGCCGCAGCAGCGGTGGTTATCTACACGCAGGCCCCGAAACCGGATAGTTTCGCGCCGGCCGAGCATGTGCACGACGCAAGCTGCGGACATCTCGATGCCGAAGGCAATCTGATCCACGAAGAGGCCTCCACCGAGGCCCAGACAGGAGAGGCCAGCGTGACACCGCCAGCACCGCAAGCCGAGGGCGATTTCAGCCCGGTCATCCCCCCCGCTACCGGCCCCCGCACCAAGGTGCGGATCGAGACGAGCATGGGGGACATCGATGTCATACTCTTTGACGACCTCACGCCGCGCACGGTCAAGAACTTCCTCGACCTCGCCAACAAGGGCTTTTACAAAGACATGATATTTCACCGGGTGATCCAGGGTTTTGTCATTCAGACCGGCGACCCCGTCGGCAACGGCACCGGCGGCCCGGGGTACAAATTCGACGATGAAATCGTGCCGCAACTGCGTCACGATCAACCAGGCGTTGTCGCCATGGCAAACGCCGGACCCGGGACTGGCACCAACGGCAGCCAGTTCTATATCACCATGCGCCCAGTGGCACAGCTTGACGGGGGCTACTCGATATTCGGCCAGGTGGTGGCAGGCATGGACGTGGTGCAGGCCATCAACGAGGTCCGGGTAAGCAGATCCGACAGGCCGATCAACAACGTTGCCTTCAAGGGAGTCGTCGTCCTCGGACAGGAGTAGCCCTTTTCGCGTGGGACAGCCCCCGGCGCGTCGCACCGGAAGGGTCATTTCGTCGCGGCGGTCGTGCCGCTTTGTCTTTTTGCGAGGGAACGTGCGTTGACACCAACCGAAGAACGCAGGGGCATGCGGCCGCTTTTCTGGGGCATCACGTGGAATATTCTCATCGCGGGCGTCGTGTCATTTTTCATGGACGTATCGTCTGAGATGACGTATGCGGTTGCGCCGATGTTTTTGACGGCGCTGGGGGCATCGGCCAGCGTCATCGGCCTTGTGGAGGGTATCGCGGAAGCGACGGCGGCGGTATTCAAGTTTTTCTCCGGGGCGTTTGCGGACAAATTTCAACGATACAAGCCGCTCGTAACAATCGGCTACCTCATCTCGGCGCTTTCGCGGCCGGTCATGGCCACTTCGCGCGCGTGGCACCAGATACTTGGCGCGCGGATATTCGACAGATTCGGAAAGGGAGTGCGGACAGCTCCGCGGGACGCGATAATCGCGTCGTCGGCCGACCCTGCACACTATGGCCGGTCATTCGGACTCCACCGCGCGATGGACCAGGCGGGGGCGATACTCGGCCCGGCGATTGCGGCGCTGATACTTCTGGTGTATATCGGCGCGACGTCCGACGCGACGGCCAAGGACGCCGACGCCGCCACGCTCGTTAAATACGTGCACGGCTATCGGGCCGTGATATGGTGGTCGCTTGTGCCCGGGATACTCGCGGTCATAGCGACGCTATTCATCATCGAGACGGGACGCGGCGCGAAGAAAGAAAAAGCGGAGAGCGCCGCCCCTGCCACCAGCGATACGGATGCGACGGGTTCCAATAGAGCGCGTTACTGGTATTTTCTGGGAGTTATGTTTGTATTCTCGATCGGCAACTCGTCAAACGCGTTTCTCATCCTTCGCGCACTCGACCTGGGTATTTCAAGCGCGATGGTGCCCTTTGCCTACGCGACGATGAACGTGGTCTATACCGCTGCGAGCATTCCATGGGGGATATGGGCGGACAAGATCGGATTTCGCCGGGTGATACTCGTGGGGTTCGGCGTGTATGCGGTTGTTTATTTCGCGATGGGTGCGGCCAACGCCGGGTGGATGATGTGGGTGCTCTTTGGCGCGTATGGGCTTTTTGAGTCGGCGTTTGAGGGGCAGTCGAGGGCTTATCTTGCGCGGCTGGCCAAGGTGCACCTGCGGGGGACGTCATTCGGCCTATATCACATGCTTCTTGCGCTGACGGTATTCCCCGCGAGCGTCATAGCGGGGCTACTCTGGGACAAGGTATCACACGGCGCGCCGTTTTACTACGGGGCGACGATGGCCGCTGCGGCGTTTGTGATGCTTTTAGCGGAGCCGATGTTCTTCGGCCGGATGAACGAGAAGGCGTAGCGGCGCGTTGCATACGCCCAACGTGAAGTGCGGTTCGAACAAGTTTGCCGGGAAGTGTGGGGCGAGGGAAAATATTGGGGGGCGCCGCTGTGGGCAAACGCCCCCCGCGCGTGAAGTAGGGGTTAGGAGCTCCTCTCCGCTGTAAAGGCGGAGAGAATTTCATTGCGCAACTCCTTCCACATCACTACCGGATCACCCGCGTTGCTAACGGCCTCGGGGTGCTTTTTGATTTCTTCGGCGGCCAACTGGCCAGCCATTTTGACCTGCTCGACGCGATTGGCGCCGCGAACCCTTTCGAGGATCTCGGGTCTCAAGACTTCGTCAAGGCACACCTGCGTGAACGTAAGCTTTACGCTGTCGCTATTGCCGCCGCGCGGGGCCTCTTCGTGCCAGTCCTCGAGTTCACCGGAATCCACCCTGCCGTA
>CALMGO010000008.1 GCA_937863625.1 uncultured bacterium | reverse complement strand
GAGGGTCAAGTTCGTGTCGGACCGGCACTACCGGAAGTGGGACCTGACGCAGGACAAGATGTTTACGCTTTCAGAGAAGACACGCAATGTCCTGACGGGACTCGACAAGGATGTGACCCTCGTGAGCTTTCACAGGTCGAGGCGTGCGGAGGGCACTGCCGGAACTGACTACGAGTATGAGCAGTTCAAGAAACTGATGGAGCTCTATACTCTCGAGAGCGCTCGTATAAAGATCGAATACAACCTTCCTGACAAGGACCCCGCAAGCACAAAGATCGTGACCGAGCGCTACGGCATCGATGCGAACGCGCTGATGTGGGACGATGTTTTCGTCGTATGCGGGGAAAAGAAGAAAGTGCTCCGCCTGGCGGAGATGGTGGAGTGGGATTTTTACGGCGACTACTTCAACCCGCAGCGAAGGCCTAAGGCCTTCAAGGGCGAGCAGTTTGTAACGTCGGCGATAGTCGAGGTGACGCAGGAGAAGCAGATAAAGGCGTACGTGCTCGGCGGCCACGGCGAGAGGAGCATCACGGAGCCGGGGCCGGCGGGAATGATGACCTTCGCTGGGCTGCTCAAGAGAGACAATATCGTGGTGGAGACGCTTGCCACGATTCCCGGGACAGGCGTGCCTCCCGACTGTGATTGCCTTATCATTCTCGCACCGCAGCAGGCTCTGGTGGCGCAGGAGGTTGAAAACGTACAGAGGTATCTCGACCGCGGTGGCCGGCTTTTCTTATGCGACGAGGTCGGCGCGACGAGCGGCCTGGAGGGGCTTCTCGCGACTTGGGCTATAAGGGTCGGCAACGACATAGTGATATCGCCGGATGCCAATATCGAAAGCGCCGCAGCGGTGATAGCGGGTGATTTCGGGGAACATGAGATAACACGACCTCTTGCGGGTTTCACTGTGCTCTGTAACGTGGCGCGCAGCGTATCGACGGACAAGGGCGCGCCAAAGGAATTGAGCGCCGTGGAACTGGTCAAGACCACGCCGGCGTCGTACGCAAAGACGGACGTGGAGGCGGTTTTTGCGACGGGCGACGCGACAAAGAACCCCGAGACGGACAAAAGCGGACCGGTGAGCCTTGCGGCGGCGGTGGAACGCCTGCCCGGAGAGGAGGGGCCGCAGCCTGGAGTGAGACTTACGCGGATAGTGGTGGTGGGGGACGCGGATGTCTTCTCCAACGACTTTCTCAAACTGCCGACCAAGAACGCGGACCTGTGCCGCAACAGCATTAACTGGCTCGTCGAGCGCGGGGAGCTTATCGCGATCGAATCGAGGCCGGAGACGCAGCATATTCTCGTGGTTGACGACGCGGGCCGCAAAGCGGTTTTCTGGCTGGTTGTCATCGCCTTGCCGCTTGCGGTGCTTCTGGCGGGCGGGGTGGTGTGGGCGGTGAGGAGCTATGGAAGCAGGTCCGCATAGGAAAGTGGGGCGGCGAGGTCAAGGGAGGTTTGCGGTAAGATGAAGAAGAGCCTGGTGCTTCTGGTCATAACGCTTCTCGTGGTGGCGTACGTATATTATTTCGAGGTCAGGCCGGAGACCAAAATCCGCTCGACCGACGAAAAAGATCAGGTCTCCACGACCCTTGTGGGCGCAAAGAAAGAAGACATCAAAAGCTTCACGCTTCACAAGACGGACTCCGAGGCGATCGCCGTGGAACTAGTCAACGGCGAGTGGGTAATGACAAAGCCGGTGGCGGCCTCGGCGGCCGAGGCTGCGGTCAACAGCGTGCTGTGGGCTCTCGAATGGACCGAGAAACAGGACGTAATACAGCCGGGCGAACTCAGCGCGGAGAAGTTGGCGTCATACGGCCTTGACAAACCGGTGGGCACGGTGGATGTCACGCTGAAGGACAAGAGCCTGCACCTGATAGTGGGCGGGAAGAACCTCGCCCAGTCGAGCATTTACGTGAGAATAGGCGACGACGGGCCTGTGGCGCTTGTGGCTGGGAGTTTCGCCGACAGTCTCGACACTACAGCCTACGACATGCGAAGCAAGACCGTGATGCCGCTGGTGGCGGCGCAGACCACATACATAAAGCTTTCCGGACGGACCGACGCATCACTTGAGAAGGTGGACGACCGCTGGAACCTGCTCGAACCATATGTCGACTATGCAGACGGCGCAAACGTCAACAAGCTGATAAAGGACGCTGGAGCACTGACGATAAAGGCGTTTGTGAGCGAAGATCCACAGGACTTTGCGCAGTACGGACTCGACAGCCCTGCGTCGAGTTTCACTATGGCCGAGGGCAAGGTAGGCGGCAAGCGGTATACTGTCAATGTAGGTAAGGACGCGGACCCTGACGCGGAAGGCAATCCGACTGTTTACGCATGCCTCTCCGGCGGCAACAGCGTTTTCACGCTGTCGGCACAGCAGGTGGCGCAGGTCTTTGCGCCGATCGACCAGCTCCAGAGCAAGAGCATTGCCCGGTTTGATCCTTTCGCGCTCAAGAGCGTGACGCTTAACTACGGGCTTGGCGAGATAGCGTTGTCGAAGCCGGATTTCGAGTGGCTTGTGACGAAACCTTTCGAGGCCAGAGCGGACGCGACGGCCGTGTCTCTCATCCTTTCCACATTCCAGAAGGCAAAAATAAACAACCTCGTAACGGCTGACCCCACTGCGGGCGAATACGGGTTTAGAACGCCGAGCGGGAGTTTCTCGTTCCTTGAGGCGGGGCACTCGACGGTGGCGATAGTATTCGGCGGGGACGCCGGCGAGGGGATGGTCTACGCGAAGCGCACGGATACGCCTGCGATCTTCAGGGTGTCGCGCGAGATACTCGAAGCGCTTAACCAGCCTGCCATCGATTTCCATACGCGGGAGATGCAGGAGGTCGCGAGCACGGACCTCGCCGCCATAACGATTACGAGAGGCGATGAGAAATACGTGGTGGAGCCGGAGACAGGAAACTACGGCCAGGTTGGCTGGCGGATGACGGCGCCGGTCAAGGCGCCAGCCAATGAGTTTATGATGACGCCGATAGCGCTTGCGCTCGCGACGACGACGGCGGAAGAACTTGTCGAGGAGAATCCGCAGGACCTTTCGAAATATGGGCTCGACAAGCCTGCCGTGAGGATGGAGTTTGCGCCGAAAGAGGGCAAGGTGCAACCCTCGCCGCTTCTGGTGGGCGGCAAGGCGACGGCCGGCAAACGCTACGCGATGCTTGAAGGTGACCACCTTGTTTTCACGATAGCAAGCAGCCTGGCAAGGACGCTTTTTGAGGAAGTGCGCGATACGCGCGTCTTTGCGTTTACAGCCGGCGGTGTAAGCCGCGTCGAGGTAACGGCAGGCGAAAAGAAAGTCGTATGCAACAAGAATGGCGACGACTGGTCCGTCGAATCGCCCGCAGGAGGAAAGGCCGTCGCAGCGGCTTTAGAGAGCGAATTCGCTCAGCTTTCGGGGCTGAGGACTCAGAAGTTCGTCAGTTACAAGACTGCCGAGCTCAACAAGTATGGGCTCGACAAACCCGTCGCTGTGGTCAGGCTTGTTTTGCCCACGGGAATTGCGGCGCTTTCGGTCGGCAATCTCGATGCGACCGGGTACCGCTACGTCACCTCCACCACGGTCGAGGGCGTCTTTCTGCTTCTCGAGAGCGACCTGTCGAACGTTATGTCTCCCGATAACCTCCTTGAACCGCAGGCAGGCCCGGCGGAGTAATAGCGGCGTCAAAAGGCGGCGCGGTTGACGGCGCTTGCGACAAAGGGTAGAATCCACGTCTGAACGGCATACCTTTTTGGGAGAATTCCTATGAACCAGATAGACATGGCGCGCGCAGGGCGTGTGTCGTCTGAGGTTGAGATAGTTGCGCGGCAGGAAGGGATGGCTGCGCAGAACCTCATGGCTCTCGTGGCGGCCGGGAAGGCGGTAATCCCGGTCAACAGAAACCACCCGCCGAGGAAGATATGCGGTATTGGAAGCGGCCTGAGGACAAAGGTCAACGCCAATATCGGCACTTCGACCGACTACTCGTTGGTCGAAGTGGAGCTGGAAAAACTGGCCGCGGCGGAGTCGGCCGGCGCCGACGCCGTGATGGACCTGTCGACCGGCGGCGATTTGAGGGCCATACGCAGAGCTATAATGGAGAAAGCGACCGTGCCGGTGGGGTCGGTGCCTGTATACGAAGCGGGAGTTCTGGCGGCCAAAAGGCGCGGTTCGGTGGTCGAGATGACCGCAGGGGATATGCTCGAAGGTTTGAGGGCGCACATCGAGGACGGTGTGGCGTTTGCCACCATTCACTGCGGCGTCACCAGGCGCACGGTGGATGTGCTCAAGCGAAGCCCGAGGCTCTGCGGGATAGTGAGCCGCGGTGGGACCTTCATTGCTCACTGGATTAGCAGAACCGGCCAGGAGAACCCATTTTACGAGCGCTTTGACGAGGTAATAGACATGCTTCGCGAGGCGGATGTGACGTTGAGTCTCGGTGACGGCCTGAGGCCCGGCGCCATTGCGGACTCTTTCGACGCCGCCCAGGTGGAAGAGCTCGTAGAGATGTCGGGACTCGCCAGGCGCGCGCTCGACGCGGGAGTCCAGGTCATGATAGAGGGGCCGGGGCACGTGCCCCTCTCAGAGGTAACGGCGCAGGTTCAACTGCAAAAGAGCCTGACCGGCGGCATGCCGTTTTACGTGCTCGGGCCTATTGTAACCGACATCGCGCCGGGATACGACCACATAACAAGCGCGATCGGAGGGGCAGTGGCGGCTGCGGCGGGGGCGGACTTCCTGTGCTACGTGACGCCTGCCGAGCACTTGGCGCTTCCGGATGCCTCTCAGGTGCGCGAAGGCGTGATAGCGGCGCGGATAGCGGCGCACGCTGGCGACGTCGCCAAGGGCATAAAGGGCGCGGCGGATATGGACCGCCGAATGAGTCAGATGAGGCGCGATTGCAACTGGGAGGGTCAGATCGCAATGGCGCTTGACGGGCCTCATGCGGAGAGCATACGCAAGCACGCGCAGACGTCTGCGGGGGAGGTGTGCAGCATGTGCGGGGAATTCTGCGTATTCAAGATAGCGCTCGAGGACGCCAAGCCCGGATAGGCTCAGGCGTTCGAAGTCAGATTGACGAGGTATCCAAAGGCGTCTGCTTCTCGCTTGGCGAGGGCGGGCGCCTTTCTTCGTCTGTAATGAGGTGCGTCACCTTCCTGACGAAATCAATCGCCTCGACGGCTTCTGCGGAATTCTTGTCGGGAGTGGAGAGGTAGAAGGCATAGTAGTACTCGGCGGCGCCCTCGACGTCACCCACCTCGGCGAGGTCGCGCGCGCGCACATAGTACTGGCGGCTGAGTTGGGCGAGGCCTTTCTTCAACCAGACAACGGCGTTTTCGGCCGTGGTCTTCTTGGCCTGAAAGATAAGCTCGCTGTCGGTGGGCAGGTTCTGCGCCTCGGGCGTGATGCCGTTGGCGTCGGTGGCGAGGACTCCGTCGTTGTACTTGCTCTCGGCAGAAGCTTCACCGGTTATGACCTCCGTCTGCCTGAGGGCGCCGGTGTCCGGGTCGGCGACGGAAAGGCTGACCTCGACGGTGGCCTGCATGGTTACGGAAAAGACCTTGTAGTCGTAGGGCTGGAAGACCTCGTCCTCGATCTGATCGGGAATGGAGGCCAGCGCCAGACGCGCGGCGGTGACGCTGTCCTGCTCAGTGAAGAGGCGGCGCTTTTCAAATTCGACGTCGCCTGCTGCCGCGTCACGCTCTTCGGGGGTGGAGGAGGCATCCAGGATGTCCTGGGCGTCCTGGTATCTCTGCCGGACGTCGGTCTCACCCGCCTCGGCCTCGGCAAGAGCCCTTCGGGCGGCCAGGTAGGCGGGATTGGGGACATATCTTGTGCCCACCTTGTAGCGCGAGCGGCGGATCTCGGGTTTGTTGGCGCCGGTGGTGACCACGCCTTCAGAGAGAAGGGCGGTAAAGATTGTGAGGCGCCTGCCGGAAAGGCCCGAAGCAGAGGCCGACGAACTGTTAAGGTCAAAGGGCGCGAGAACATAGAGGTCGTTTATGCCGGATGCGATGGCAGTTTCCTTGAGGAGTTGAGCAACCTGGCGGCTGAAGGACGAACCGCCTGCGGAACTGTCCTCGCTTCTGATATCAACGTAGAACGCGCGTTTCTTGTCGAAAGCGCTTTTCACCTCTGCGATGCGGCGCGCGACTTCCAACTGCGAGCCGTCGCAGTGAAGCGACATCTGGTAGTTTATGAGCGCAAGGGAGAGATAGTCTTGCCCGAGAGCCTCATAGTTCTGCGCACGCCGGAGGTATTCGGGCGCGAGGGCGCTTTTCAGGGCGGAAACGCGCCCGTCGAGCTCGGC
>CALMGO010000007.1 GCA_937863625.1 uncultured bacterium | reverse complement strand
GAACATGGAGTTTGAACCAGTCCATGTGGACCCGTCCGAAGGAAGTCTTGGTGTAGGAGATAAAAGCCATGACGAGCGCGACAGAGACGCCAATGCCCAGGAGTATGTTGTCCTTCATGAATAACGACGCCCCAAGGATTGTCCTGGTAAGAAGGTTCAAAGGAACACCGAGAGTCTTGAAAATCTCGGAGAACTTAGGCACGATTCCGATCATGAGGAATATCGTGATGCCAAGGACCATACACAGCGATATGACAGGATAGGTCATGGCAGCCTTAACCTCACGCTTGAGGTGGGCGGTGGACTCGAAGTACTCTGCGAGCCGGACGAGGATGATGTCGAGCTGACCGGAGGCCTCGCCGGCCTTGATCATGTTGATGTATATCTGGCTGAATATCTTGGGATGCGCAGACAGCGCGTCCGAGAGGTCGCTACCGGTCCGTACGCGCTCGACTATGTCGTTAATGACGATCTTGAAGCCCTTGTCGGCAACCTGGTCGTGAAGGACCTCGAGCGCCTCGAGGATGGGAATGCCTGCGTCAATCATTGTCGACAGCTGGCGCGTGAAGAGCACCATGTCATCGATCTTGACGTTGGCACGGGGCTTGAAGAGTTTCGAGAAATTGAACCCCTTCTTTACCGCGTCCTCGGTAATGCTGATGATGGTAAGGTTCTGATTCTTTAGCTGGGTCACGACTTCGGCCTGACTGCCCGCCGTGATGACCCCGGAGGCGCTGCCCCCGCCTGCATTCCTGATCGTATATCTGAAGTTAGCCATGAAACCCCCTCGCGGTTAGTCCGCCATTGTGACCCTCATTACCTCGTCGAGTGATGTATGACCTCTAAGGGCGTTGAGCAAGCCGCAACGCCTCAGTGTTATCATTCCTTCCTGAAGGGCCAGCACCTTGATGTCTATGGCGCTTTTGCCCTTGATTATGGCCTGCTGAACGATATCGGTATTGGGCAGAGTCTCGAGGACGGCGAAACGCCCCTTGTAACCGCCTGAGCAGCGTCCGCAACCCTTGGCCTTGAAGAAGACGGGCTTGGCGTCGACTTCGTCCTGCGTGTAGCCGAGGGCAAGGAGACGTTCGGACGGGAGTTCGATTTCCTCGCGGCATTCGGGGCAGAGCCTGCGGCAGAGCCTCTGCGCGGAAACAAGAAGCGTCGAGGAAGCGATCATGAAGGGGTCCACGCCCATGTCGACTATGCGGCTGATAGTGCTGGGAGCATCGTTGGTGTGGAGCGTAGAGAGCACCAGGTGACCGGTGAGGGCGGCCTTGATGGCAATCTCGATGGTCTCAAGGTCGCGGATTTCGCCGATCATTATCTTGTCGGGATCCTGTCGCAAGATGGAGCGCAAGGCGCCGGCGAAAGTCAGGCCGCGCTTTACGTTTACGGGAACCTGGTTTATGCCTTCAAGTTGATATTCGACGGGGTCCTCGACAGTGATAATGTTCTCGTCGGGGCTCATGATCTCTTTGAGCGCCGAGTAAAGAGTCGTCGACTTACCGGATCCGGTAGGCCCGGTGACGAGTATCATGCCGTAAGGGGCGTTGATAGCGAAACGGAAGTCGTTCAAAGCCTTTTCCTCAAAGCCGAGGGCGTCAAGGCTGAGAGTAAGGTTCGAGGAGTCGAGGATACGCATGACGACCTTTTCGCCGTGAATGACGGGAAGGATCGAGACGCGGAAGTCGACTTGCCTGCCGTCGACCTTGAGTTGAAACTTCCCATCCTGGGGACGCCGGCGCTCGGCGATGTCGAGGTCGCTCATGACCTTTATTCGGGAAACGATGGCGTTCTGCATCTTCTTGGGCGGCGAAAGGGCCTCAAAAAGGATACCGTCCTGGCGGTATCGGATGGAAACACGCTTTTCGTAGGGCTCAATGTGAATATCGCTTACCTTGGTCTTTATGGCCTGGTAGATGGTCATGTTGACGAGTTTGACGACGGGACTGTCACCGCTTTCGGCGGTGATGTTCATCATGTCGTCTTCATCTTCCTTGCGGGCGGTAAACTCCAGCTCGGGGTCGGCCATGTCCTCGAGCAGTTGCTCCATTTCCTGGTCGTTCGTGCTGTAGAACTTATCGATGGCCTGACGTATCGTCGGCTCGGTGGAGACGACCGGCATGAGCTGGCAGCCGGTCACGAGGCCGACGTCGTCGAGCTTGAGGACATCGAACGGATTGGCAACGGCGACGGTGAGGACATTGCCGATGCGGGCAATGGGCAAGACCCCATAGTAGGTCGCGAGGTCTTCGGGGAGGCTCTCGAGCGCTTCGCTCGTGATCTCGACCTTGGCGAGATCGATGGGCGGGATATTCATCTCCCGGGCGATGGAGCCGATCAGGAGCCTTTCCTCGACGAACTTATCGACGATGAGAACATCGGCGAGCGACCTTTTCTGCTGTGCGGCGCGCACAATGGCCTCGTCGACCTTCTTAGCCTCCATGAGACCTGCCTTTGTTATGATGCCTTTAAGGCGCTTGTCGAACATCACCATTGTCTATCCCCCTACCCCGCCGCCGCGGAGTCAAGGCCGGCGCGCTGGAAGGTGCGCTTGAGGTCGTCAGGGTCGGTCGTATGAGTAATGGCCTCTTCGTAACTGATGAGGTTGGACTGGTAGAGCTTGAAGAGCGACTGGTTCATGGTCTTCATGCCTTCGCGCCCGCCGGTCTGGATAATGGAGTATATCTGGTGCGCCTTGTCGTCGCGGATGAGGCTTCGAACTGCGGAATTGGCGACCATGATCTCTTCGGCGAGGACGCGGCCGCGGGAATTGAGCCGCTGGAGAAGCTGCTGAGAGAGCACCGCCGAAAGCGTAAAGGACAGCTGTGTCCGTATCTGCTGCTGCTGGTACGGGGGGAATACGTCTACTATGCGGTTTATGGTCTGCACGCAGTCGGAAGTGTGCAGAGTGCCGAAAGTAAGGTGACCGGTCTCAGAGAGCGTAAGGGCGGCCTGAATGGTCTCCTGGTCGCGCATTTCGCCGATGAGGACGATGTCGGGGTCCTCGCGCAGGACGGCCCGCAGGGCGTTGTTGAAACCGTGGGTGTCGCTGCCGACCTCGCGCTGGTTGACGAGGCATTTCTTGTTGCGGTGAACGAACTCGATGGGGTCCTCAATGGTGATAATGTGGCCCTCGCGCGCTTCGTTTATGAAGTCGATGAAGGAAGCAAGAGTCGTTGACTTTCCGGAGCCGGTGGCGCCGGTGACGAGGATGAGCCCCTTAGGAAGGGCGCAGAGCTTCTCGCAGAGCTTGGCGGGAAGGCCGAGGTCACGCATGTTCTTGATGTCGAAGGGAATGATCCTCAGGACCGCCCCTACGGCGCCGCGCTGCATAAAGACGTTAGTACGGAAACGGCCGAGGCCGGAAATGCCGAAGGAGAGGTCAAGTTCGAGGTTGGCCTCAAAGCGCGCGATCTGGTCGCTGTTCAGGAGGCCGTAAATGAGGTTCTGGGTCTCCTCTGGGGTCAGCCTTTCGCCTTCGATCGGCGTGAGCGCGCCATCCACACGCATTCTCGGCGCGCTGCCCGCAGTGATGTGGAGATCCGACCCCTTCTTGTCGACGAGTTGCTGAAGGAGTTCTTCCAAAGTATACATAGTAGCCCCGCCTCCGGAAAAAGAACACTCTCTCTCCGGGAGAATCCGCCTTTCGGATACTCACCCGGGCTAAAGGGAACGTTGCCTTGGAGCAGACTACTCCTCGGGTTCTTCCCTTTTAGCCTGAGCGATAACCTGCTCGGCGATCCTCTGGGGTACTGGGTCGTAGTGGCTGAATTCCAGTGTAAAGGCGCCACGGCCTCCGGTCATGGAGCGAAGCTCGGTGGCGTAACGCATGACTTCGGACATCGGCACAGTGGCCTTGAGTATCTGAACGCCGCCCGGACCCTGATCCATGCCGGTAATGCGGCCGCGGCGGCTGTTGATATCTCCGGTGACATCGCCCATGAACTCGCTGGGGATGGTGATCTCGAGAATAACGACCGGTTCGAGAAGGACCGGCTTGGCATTAAGAAACGCATCCTGGAAAGCCTTTGCGCCGGCGAGCTTGAAGGCTGCTTCGGACGAATCGACGGGGTGAAACGACCCGTCGTAGAGCCTGACGCAGACATCCTCGACAACGCACCCTGCAAGGATGCCTCTGGCGAGGACTTCGCGAATGCCTTTTTCGACAGCGGGGATGTACTGGTTGGGGACGCGCCCGCCGACCACCTCGTCAACAAACTCAAACCCCTGTCCGCGCTCGCGCGGTTCTACCTTTATGAACACCTCGCCGTACTGGCCTCGGCCGCCTGTCTGCTTTTTGTGGCGGTAGCGGGCGTCAGCGGAGCCTGTTACGGTTTCCTTGTAGGGGATTCTCGGCTCGGACGTAACGACCTCGACATCGAAACGGTTCTTGAGGCGCTGAAGCATGATATCGAGGTGCAGCGAACTCATGCCGGTGATGACCTGTTCACCGGTCTGGGAGTCGCGCGTAACGACAAAAGTCTTGTCCTCTTCGGCAAGCTTGACCAGGGCGCCTGCGATACGCTGCTCGTCTCCGCGCTTCTTGGGCTTGACGGCGAGAGAGACCATGGGACGCGGGAACACAACCGCCGGGAACGCTATCTGCTCGGACTCGACAGTGACCGTGTCATTTACGCCTATGTCCTCGATCTTGGCAAGGGCGATAATGTCGCCGGGAATAGCCTGGGTGATTTCCTTCTGTTCCTTTCCCTGCATGCGATAAATGTGGCCGACGCGGTGCTTGTTGCCGGTGCGCACGTCAGTTACGGACATGTCGCCCGTGAGCGTGCCGCGCATGACACGCAGGAAAGATAGCTTTCCCACGTAGGGATCGGTCATTGATTTGAACACATAGGCGGCAAACGGGCCTGCGGGGTCTGCCTGGACCTCTACATCTGCGTCGCCTTTCCTGGCGGTACGCTTTACGGCGGTCGGCGAAGGGGCTACCGAAGCAAGGATGTTGAGGACTTCCTCGACGCCGATGTCGTTGCGGCCGGCGGTGAAAAGCATGGGCACAAGCGAACCGGCCGCCACGGCCTTGGACAAAGTGGCGGACAGCTCTGCCGGATCGACGCTTCCCTGTTCGAGGTATTTCTCGAGCAAAGCGTCATCTACTTCGACAACTGCATCCATTGCTTCCTCGTGAGCCGCCGCGGGGTCACCAATAACACCGTCGGGGGCCTCAACA
The DNA here is from genome assembly GCA_937863625.1 of uncultured bacterium. GTDB lineage: Bacteria > Planctomycetota > DG-23 > SLPQ01 > SLPQ01 > CALMGO01. The sequence continues at coordinate 45 of CALMGO010000007.1, read as the reverse complement.
CCGCTGAACACATCAAAGACACCGCTAAAGGAGGCGCCCTGCCCT
>CALMGO010000006.1 GCA_937863625.1 uncultured bacterium | reverse complement strand
CCCCAGACACCTCAACCCCCTTACCAGGGGTTCACGATGTCCGGGGCTCTTCCCAAAGGGGCGTGGCTTTCCGCTTGACTGGGGGCGATGCCTTGCTTATGAAAGAACACTTGGAGTTCTCTTCTTCGGCGATTCATTGTGCTTCTTAAGGGGAAATAGCATGAAAGCCCGCCTTATGATTCTGTCGGTTTGCATCGTCTGCATTCTTGCCGCCCATTCGGCGATTGCCGCCACCTACGAAGTAGGAGAGGGCAAGACGCTAGCCTCAGTCTCCGCCGTTCCCTGGGAGAGTCTGGTAGCGGGAGACACGGTTCTCATTTACTGGCGCGAGGTTCCCTATAAAGAGAAGTTCGTGATTTGTGCTCAGGGCACCGAGGACAAACCCATCATAGTGCGTGGCGTGCCCGGCCCCGATGGCCAACTGCCTGTTATCGACGGCAACGGCGCCACCACGCGCCAGGAACTCAGTTACTGGTCCGACGAGCGTGGCGTCATCAAAATCGGCGGTTCCACCGTACCCGCAGATACTATGCCAACGTGGATCACCGTCGAGAATCTCGACATCCGCAGCGCTCAACCGGCGTATAAGTACACCTGCGACGACGGCACGGAAAAAGTCTATCTCAAGAACGCCTCCGCCATATACCTCGAAAAGGGGGAGCACATCACCATCCGTAACTGTGCCATGCATGATTGCGGCAATGCCTTTTTCATCGCGTCCCCCGACGAGACCCCCTCACGCGACATCATGATAGAAGGCAATCATCTCTATGACGGCGGTTTTGAGGGGAGCATCTACGAGCACAACAGCTACTGCTCTGCTCTAGGAATCACATACCAGTACAATCACTATGGTCCGCTCCGCACTGGTTGCCCCGGAAACAACCTCAAGGACCGTTCGGCCGGCATGGTCGTCCGTTACAACTGGATCGAGAGCGGCAACCGCCAGCTCGATCTCGTCGAAAGCGGCAAATGGTCCCCCGAACCGTCCTACAGGGTTTCGCTTGTCTACGGCAACGTGCTCGTTGAAACCGAAGGTGCGGGGAACCGCCAGATGATCCACTATGGCGGCGATAATGGCAAAACGCCTACTTATAGAAAGGGAGTTCTCTACCTCTACAATAATACAATCGTCTCGACTCGCAGCGACGCCACCACGCTCATTCGCCTCTCAAGCGAAGAAGAGACCTGCGATTGCCGCAACAACATCATCTACGGCATCCATCCGGGCGACAAGTTTGAACTGACCTCCGATGATAGCACGGGTACGCTCAAAATGACTCACAACTGGCTCAAACCCGGCTACACTGCCGGAGGCGCAAAGGTCGAGGATGACGGCTCCAGTATCACCGCCGAATCGCCGGTTTTTGTCGACGAGGCTGCCCATGATTACCACCTGGCGGCCGGGTCGCCGTGCATCGACGCCGGCTGTCCACTCAGCGAGGCTGTCGCACAGACGCATCCTGTTACGCTGCAGTATGTTAAGCATCAGAAGGCCGAGGGGCGCCCCGCGGATGGCAAAACCGACATTGGCGCCTTCGAATACATAAAGACGGCAGCCAAATAGCCGGCGCGCCAAAGTCTACTCAAATGCGCCGGAATTTGCGCAAAAAAGCGGCAATATGAGGGTGTTTTCGCTTGACGCAGGGACTGCTGCGGGTGTATATAGTATCGAAGCGGCAAAGGTCGTCGTCGGCACGCAGACGACCGGCGTTGCTGTTGTGGCACACACCATGAGATGCATCTCGCGCCGTAGTACCGCACGATTCTTTGTGAGCGCGGTACTCGCGTCTCAAAGAGTCGGATTCTTTACGATCCTCAGCTTTTCGCGTTCGCCTTACGGGCGCGTTCCTGGTAAGTAACGCTCGTGTAGCGCAATGATTTGTTGCTTGGGTAATAGGGGAATTGGCGATATTGGCATAGTCTCTTGTGGCTATATGTTCTTTGGAGGATGAATCGTTGTGTCCGTCGACAAGCGTACCCCCAGTGCGCTTTTTTTCTTGAGCGGCTGACAAGGTTCTGATTTTAAAGGCGTCGGGGAAAAAAGGAGGTGATGCTTCAAGCGGGATTCCGACCGTTTTTTCAAGGTGTTCAGGGAAGTTCGGGCAATTCAATAAAATCCCATTAAATCCGAGGAGGCATGCATGAGGCACTTTACCTCACTACTGCTTACATGTTTATGTGTCGCGCTCCTTATGAGCACGGCATCCGCTACCACTTATTACGTTGCCACCACCGGCAGCGACTCCAACTCCGGAACATCTTCGTCACCGTGGCTCACACTCCAGTACGCCGTTGACACTATCGCAAGCGGCGACACGATTCTCGTCAAGCCCGGCACGTACGTTGGTTGCCGGATGAGAACCTCCGGCGCATCCGGTTCGCCGAAGACGCTTGCCGCGGAAACGGCCGGCACGGTTTTGATCAATGCGCCCGGAGCGCTCTGCCGCAGGCCGTCATGCATCGAGATCATAAGCGACGACTGGGGCGCGACGCCGACCGAGTACTGGGTCATCGACGGTTTTGAAGTCAGCAGCAGCCCGAAGTGGGGTATCGACGGCATCCGCTGCGACCACATAACGGTTACGGATAATGTCGTCCACAACAACGGCACCACCGGCGTTTTCACTGGCATCCACCTCGCCTACGGCGACTACATGCTCATTGAACGTAACGAATCGTACTCCAATACCGAGCACGGCCTCTATACCAATAACGGCGCCGACTACGGTATCGCGCGCGACAACATCCTGCATAACAACGGCGCCCTTGGCGTCCACATGAACGGCGACTCCAAGATGGACGGCTCGGACGGCATCATGACCGACTGGCTGCTTGAGAGTAACATATCCTACTCCAACGGCGCCAACGGCTTCGATGGAGACGGCGTCGAGTACACCGTCTGGAAGAATAACCTGATTTACAACAACGCCTCCAAGGGCATACATCTGACCTGCGCGGACGGGCTCATTAACCCCCGCTATGACCGCATAGTGAACAACACGATTGTCGTCCCCGTCGGAGCGTACTACTGCGTCAACTTCTACAAGGGCAAGAAGACCGCCAGCCTGCCCGGTGGCAACAACAACACCATCTACAACAACATCCTCTATAATGCCGACATCACCAACACGATGCGCGGCAGCATCATGGGCGTGAGCACGTGGCTCGCGACGTCGACATGGGGCTCGAACTACAACGTCGTTGTCGACCGGTTCGCGGTTGACGACAACAAGACCAAGTACACGCTGGCCCAGTGGCGCTCGACCTGGGGTCTCGACATCAACTCGACGCTCTGCCTCTCGGCGACGTCGCTTTTCGTCGACCCTGCCAACAACAATTACCATCTTCTCTCGACGTCACCTGCGGTTAATGCCGGTACGACACTCACCGACGTGACCGACGACATCGAGGGGACATCAAGGCCGCAGGGTACCGCTTACGACTGCGGTTGCTACGAGTATCACTGATCGACGAAGCAGCAGATGCCCTGAAAGGGGCATAGGAACACGGGCCGCCGGGAGATACCGGCGGCCTTTCTTTTCAATGCCACATCCGACTGCGCGTCGTGTCGGGCGTTTGGACCCCCTTGCCGTTTGTTGTGCGGCTCCTTACGGCATCGAAAGGTCACCGAAGAAAAACCGCAATTTAGGGCTTTATTCCTTGACGCGAAGGCAGGGAATCATGTATATAACGGTCTGCTGGACGACATTTGGCGGCGGATGTAGTGATTCTGGCAGCATAAGCATCTTATGAGATTCCTCATTGCGGCCACGCAAATCCGCTGGCAGCGATAACCATGTGTTTCTGGGCAAACTTCAGCAGCCATATTCATCTCTTCAATCGCCAGGCTGCGCGTCACACACCTATCTCGCTGGGAACAATGAGAGCTTGCTTTTCCTGAAGAAAGCGAGGTGATGCCACTGGCTTTCCACCCCTGAGAGAGCTGCATCAAGCAGCTTCACAAAATCTGGTCCCTTCTCACAGGAGGAAACAAATGAAACGAATGCTTATAGTGCTTACAGTTGTGTTGACGCTCTCCGCCTTGTGTGGATCGGCAGCCGCCGCCACATACTACGTGGCCACGAACGGGAGCGACTCGAACCCCGGTTCATCCAGCCAGCCATGGCTCACTCTCCAACACGCGGTTGACACAATCGCAAACGGCGACACCATTCTTGCAAAACCCGGCACGTATGACGGCTGCCGGATAAGAATATCCGGCGCTTCAGGCTCGCCCAAGACCCTTGCCGCAGAGACGGCCGGCACGGTTCTCTTGAACGCTCCCGGAGCCCTCTGCCGCCGCCCCTCGACTATCGAGGTCATTAGTGACGATTGGGGTGCGACTTCGACTGCGTACTGGGTTATCGACGGCTTCGAGGTCACCGGCGGCAAGTGGGGCATCGACGGCATACGGTGCGACAACATTACCGTTAGCAATAACGTTGTTCATGACAACGGCTTGTCCACCGGGACGACCGGAATTCATCTCGCCTACGGCGACTACCAGCTCGTCGAAAACAACGTGTCCTACAATAACGGTGAGCACGGCATCTACTGCAACAACGGCGCCGATTACGGTGTCATCCGCGGCAACACGATGTACGGCAACGCCAGCATGGGCGTTCACATGAACGGCGACTCCGCCATGGAAGGCTCCGACGGCATCATGACCGACTGGCTCGTTGAGAAGAACACGTCCTACAACAACGGGACCAATGGTTTTGACGGTGACGGCGTCGAGTACACGACTTGGAAGAACAATCTTGTGTACGGCAGCGCTTCCAAGGGAATCCATCTCTTCTGCCAGGACGGCCTTGTAAATCCGAGATATGACCGGATCCTCAACAATACGATTGTGAATAAGGTCGGTTCCTACTATTGCCTCAATTTCTACAAGAACAGAAAAACCGCAAGTCTTCCCGGCGGCAACGACAACAAGGTGTTCAATAACATCCTTTACCACTACGAAATCACTAATTCCATGCGCGGCAGTCTCCAGAATGTCAGCGCATGGTTCACCAATTTCGAGTCCGATTACAACCTCGTCGTCGACCGGTTCGCCTGCGATGACAACAAGACCAAGTACACGCTCGCGCAGTGGCGTTCAACCTGGGGCCAGGATCTTAATTCGACCCTCTGTCTTGACCTCACAACGGCTGTCGTGGACGCGGCAAATGACGACTACCACCTCAAGGCCGGTTCCCCGGCAGTTGACGCCGGGACGACGCTTGCCGATGTCACCGATGACATACTCGGCAACTCCAGGCCCTCAGGCAGCGCGTATGACATCGGGTGCTACGAATTGGCGGGTGGTCCTCCGCCTGACGTTGTCATTACGACGACAAGCCTGCCGGACGGGACCGTCAGCGTTGCTTATTCCCAGAGTCTGGCGGCCACAGGCGGCGTGACGCCTTACAGCTGGTCGGTGTACTCCGGAAGCCTGCCGTCAGGGCTCTCACTCTCCTCAGGCGGAACGATAAGTGGCACGCCAACGGCCACAGGCACCTCGAATTTCACGGTGCAAGTGACGGATTCGCAGGCTCCAGCGGACACGGACACGCAGGCGGTCTCGATTACGATAGCGGCTGCGCCGGTTGCGCCGACGATTACGACGACAAGTCTGCCGAGCGGCACGCGCGGCC
>CALMGO010000005.1 GCA_937863625.1 uncultured bacterium | reverse complement strand
CCGTCGTGTAAGGGGCAAGAAGGCTCTGCGAAGCCAAGAGGAACTCTACAGGCGGCGACTGGCGGCCGTGGAGGCAGCGAAGGCATCCCCGGGGACGCAGCGGACTTTTGTGTCGCGCAAGGCCCCCGGCAAATGAGAACGACATAACAAGGGAGCGAGGAAGGCCATGGCCAAGAGCGCAACCAAAGCGATAGGGATACTCACGGCAGGCGGAGACTGCCCGGGACTTAACGCCGCTATCCGAGGCATCGGCAAGGCTGCGCTGGGTACATATGGGATGCAGGTCATCGGGATAGCCAACGGCTTTTACGGCCTCATCAATAACCAGACGCGGATACTATCGGACCAGGATTTTTCGGGGATATTAACACAGGGAGGGACGATCCTGGGCTCGTCGCGGGAGAAGCCTTTTGCCAAGAAGGAAAGCGAGGACATATCCGGCGACAAGCCGGCCATGATCGTTGAGACATATAAACGCCTTCATCTTGACTGCATCGTGTGCCTGGGGGGAAACGGCACGCAGACAACGGCACACAAACTGAGCGAAATGGGGCTCAATGTAATCGGCCTGCCCAAGACGATCGACAATGATCTTGTGGAGACGGATGTCACTTTCGGGTTTCACAGCGCGGTGGCTATCGCCACGGAGGCAATAGATCGCCTTCATACGACGGCGCATTCGCATAACCGCATCATGGTCGTCGAGGTGATGGGGCACAAGGCCGGCTGGCTGGCGCTTTACAGCGGGGTGGCGGGCGGGGGGGACGTGATTTTAATACCGGAAATCGCGTACGACCCGGAGGTAATTGCACAGCATCTGGTCGACAGGGCAAGAAAGGGCAAACAGTTCTCCATCGTCGTCGTGGCAGAGGGGGCGACGAGTGTAACGGAAGCGGCGCTTAAGGAAAAACAGAAGAAAAAGAAGGAAAAGGGCAAATCCAAGAAGACTGAGGTTTCGGGGCTTTCGTCAGGCTATCGGGTCGCAGGGGAGATACAGGAACTGGCCGGGATGGACACGCGCGTGACGGTCCTGGGCTACCTCCAGCGCGGCGGGATACCGGTGCCATATGACAGACTGATCGCGACGCGGTTCGGGACGGAGGCGGTAAGGCTCCTGGCAGACGGCAAGTACAACCGGATGGTCGTGTACAAGAACAGCGAAGTCACCAACGTGCCGATCGAAAAAGTGGCCGGACGCACGAAGCGCGTCCCGGAGGACCACACACTGATCGAGTGCGCAAGGCTGGTGGGCACATGTTTCGGCGACAAAATGCCGTAATAACTCCGGGGAGGCGCAGCGTTCAGAGCGAGCGCATGGCAACCTTCACAAACCGCCGCACGATGGAACTCGTACGCCAGTTGCGCTTGCCGATGATGTAGCTCTCAACGCGGTCGCCGAAGGCGGCGGTCCATTTGCCGGGCAGGCGCCTGGCCCCAAGAACGGCGCCGAGAATCGACCCGGCCGTAGCGCCGGTACAGTCGGTATCCTCGCCACCCATGACCGTCAGCGCAATCGTCCTGCCGAAGTCTTTCTTCCCATAGTACAATCCGGCAACGGTGAGCTCGGCGTTATTGAGCGTGTGAGCCATGCTCATGCCTTTATACCGGGCGAGGATCCGGTCGGTCGTCTTGCCCCAGTCGTTATCTTTTTTGCAGGCGGCGAGGGCGCTGCGCACGGCCTCGGCGGTGCGGCAGTCCTTCGGAATCTCGGTGAGGCCGATCTTAATCGCCTCGATAGGGTCATCGACCGCAAATGCCGCGGCTATGACGGCGGAGAAGAACATCTCGCCGTGTATACCGGTCGCCTTATGCGAAACGACGGCGTCGCGCCACGCGTATTCGGCGGCCCTTTCGGGCCAGCCGGGCGCAGCATAACCCCACGGGTCGCTGCGGATGTCGGCGCCGATCCAATCGATATAGGGGTTGTCCTTGTCGGCGGTTGCGGGGGGCTTCACACCTTTTTTCAAATTCTTAAGAGCGATATCCTCGGCGGTACACGCCATCGGAAGGTACTTGAGCCATGCGGTGCCAACGTCGGCGGGGGTAAAGTCCGGTCCGTACTCCTCGAGTATCAGCAGGCCGAGTTCGGTATAGATAAGGTCATCATCGCCGCCGATTTTATCTATCCGGCCTTTCAGGAACTTCTTTCGCGGCGTAACACCGTAGTGCAGGTGATCAGCTCCCGCTCCCGGCTTGGGGTCTATAGTCCAGTAATCACTCAGCGGATACTTCATACCGAGCGTTTTGGCGGCATTCCGGATGGCGGACTTGGTCATTCCCTCGCAGGGGATGCCGAGAACGCAGCCTGCCGAACGGCCGAGCCATGCGCCCCTCATCCTGTCGGCAAGAGCCTCTTTCGAGAGGGTGACTTTGAGTTTTCTCGGACCGCGGGGGCGGAGGGCCCTGATTTCTTCGAGGTCTGACGGCTCGCGAGACGCCAAGGCCGGCGGGACCGGCATCTTCTCCAGTTTGCGCGTTGCGGCGCGCAGGGCCTTGAGGAGCGCTTTCTCCTGTGATGCGACCAGCCCCCCCTGCTCTTTTCTAAGCGACATCCATTCGCGCAAGTCCGCAACAGCCTTGTCAAACTCCGGGAAGTAACTCACAAAACGCCTCCTTTGATATAAGTGTCCTGCAAGGCATTATAGAAGCGCACTACGAAATGAAAAGAGGCACGACCGGACGGGCGCGCCCCTTTTTGGAAACAACAGCGCTGCGCTTAGAGACGTTTGTCGATTTTGGAGAAGATGTACTGGCTGCGGTCCTTGTCCCCGAAGGTTCCGATGCGGATTCTGACCTTGCTCATTCCGGTGGCAGCGGTCTCAACGTCGATGATGAGTCTCTTGCCATCTGCAAGAGTGGCTTCGATCTTTGCCACGGTGGCATCGGCACTCTTCTGGTAGGCCTGAATGTCCGCGTCGGCAAGTGCGGCAAGGGTGGCATTGTAGACCTTTTCTACGTCGTAAGGATAAGTTTTCTCGGCGGCGCCTTTGATATAGTAGACACCGGTGGCTCCGGCGGCTACCGCGGCCGCAATGCAACCAGAGAGAGAAACAACCAGAGGCAGAATCACCAGAATCAGTGTCGCGCGTTTCATGTTCGCCCCTCCGTATCGCCATAACCGTTCTTGTGTGTGCTGTGCCAACGCCATGCAGTCTCGATTATAGTATCTATGTCGGCATATTCACTCATCCATCCCAACGTCTCCTGCGCCTTTTGACATGACGCGACAAGAACGGGGGCGTCGCCCGGGCGACGGGGCTGCTCTTTGACCTTGACCTTGAGACCGCTGACACGGTCGGTATGGTCGATGATCTCACGGACGCTCGCGCCCCGGCCGTTGCCGAGGTTGAGTATGTGCCCCGCCTGTCCCTCGAGCACGCCAAGGGCGAGGATATGGGCTCTGGCGAGGTCGAGCACGTGTATGTAGTCGCGGATACATGTGCCGTCAGGCGTCGGATAATCAGTCCCGAATATCCCCACCTCGCGCCCATCCATGGCGGCCTTTATGATGCAGGGAATCAAGTGGCTTTCGGGGTTATGGTCCTCACCCATGGTGCCGTCGGGATGCGCTCCGGCGGCGTTAAAGTACCTGAGCGCGGCGTAGGAGAGTCCGTACGCCTTGCGGCAGTACTCGAGCGCCACCTCGAAATCGCGCTTGGTCTGGCCGTATGGATTTATGGGGTTTGTCGGCATGTCCTCAATGATGGGCACCTTCGAAGGCTCGCCATAAACACCAGCCGTCGATGAGAAGACAAAGCGCTTTACGCCGGCGCGTATGGCGGCCTCCAGAAGCGTCAGACCACCGGTGAGATTATTGGTGTAGTACATGGCAGGGTCGGCGACCGACTCGCCCATCGCGATAAACGCGGCAAAATGAATGACTGCGTCGACCTTCTCGCCGGCAAATACCCGACTCAGGAAACCGGCATCGGTGATGCTGCCTTCGACAAGAGGCAGCCCGGCGATTGCGGCGCGGTGTCCCTTAACAAAACTGTCCAGGATAAGGACATCGAAACCGGACTCGACAAGCAGGCGACAGGTATGGCTACCGATGTACCCGGCGCCGCCGGTGACGAGGACTCTCATTTCCCCGCCTCACGCACATTTCGGAAGTATTCGAGCGTCCGAGCGAGGCCATCCTGCCTGTCAACCTTGGGCTCCCAGCCGAGTATTTCGCGGGCGCGGGTGATATCGGGGCGGCGGACTTTGGGGTCGTCCTCTGTGGGAAACTGTTTGAAGACGACCTCGCTGCGAGCGCCTGTCAGTTTGACGACCTCCCTGGCGAAATCGAGGATGCTTATCTCGTTGGGATTGCCGATATTGACCGGCTCGTGGGTCTCGGAAATGAGCAGCCTGTAGAGCCCCTCGACGGTGTCGCTGACGTAGCAGAAGGAGCGGGTCTGGGAGCCATCGCCAAAGACCTCTACGGGTGCTCCGTCGAGGGCGGCGGACATGAAGGCGGGCAGAGCGCGGCCGTCGTTTTGCCGCATTCTGGGGCCGTAGGTATTGAATATCCGGGCGATCTTGGTGTCGAGATTGTGGGTGCGGTGGTAGGCCATGACCATCGCCTCGCCAAACCGCTTGGCCTCGTCGTAAACACCTCTGAGTCCGATGGGGTTGACGTGGCCCCAGTAATCCTCGCGCTGGGGGTGGATTTCCGGGTCGCCGTACACTTCGGAAGTACTTGCCAACAAAAAGGTTGCGTCCTTGGCGAGCGCCAAGCCAAGGGCTTTGTGTGTGCCGAGAGAGCCGACTTTGAGCGTCTGAATCGGGAATTCGAGGTAATCCCTGGGACTGGCGGGCGAGGCGAAGTGCAGGACGTAGTCAAGCGGGCCAGGGATGTGGATGTACTCGGTAATATCGTGCTTTATGAACGCGAACTTGGAGTTGCCGAACAGATGCGCCACATTGTCCGGGTTGCCGGTGATGAGGTTGTCGATGCAGATGACATCGTGCCCCTTGGCCAGAAGGTAGTCACAAAGATGCGACCCTATAAACCCAGCACCGCCAGTAACAACACTGCGCATTGTAAGCCTCCTTGGGCCTGCTTTTTGAGGATACGCGTCCAGCGCGTAACCGGGGCAACCGCCTTCGCAGGGAAAAAAGATACGCCACGGCGGGCGTTGTTGCAAGTATAAACTGTAGCGGGGCTGAGTGTGCGGCGGGGCCGCTATTGACAAGGAGCGGCAAAACGGTACCATATCTGGTGATAAGCCAGTGAAAGGCCCGTAGATATGGAGAGCGCAGTACTAAATTCCAACGTGCTTGTCCTGAACAAGTACTACATGGCCGTGCACATCACGGACGTGAAGCGGGCTTTCTGTCTTCTGTTTAAGGACCTCGCCGAAGTCGTAACCCTCGAGCAGGAATCTTACCTTTCGTATGATTTCAATTCCTGGCTTGAGGTCAGCCGCGCACGGGACAAGATGGGCCTCGACGGCTCCGATGAAGATTATGTTCATACGGTGTCCTACCACATACGCGTGCCGCGGATTATCAGGCTGCTTTTCTACGACAGGCTACCGGTCAAGACGGTCAAGCTCAACCGCCGCAACATATTTGCGCGCGACAGCAATCGCTGCCAGTACTGCGGGAGGAAATTTCCCACAAGCGAACTCTCGATCGACCACATCGTGCCGCGCAGCCG
>CALMGO010000004.1 GCA_937863625.1 uncultured bacterium | reverse complement strand
AGACGGCTGGCCAGGAGGCGTCCGGCTGGGACGTCGCGGACCTCTCCTCCGGGCATATAGGCGCTGGCAAGCACGATATCGACGTCACCGTGGGACTTCAGGTGCTCGTACATCCTCAGGATATGATCGGGACTGTATGAAAGGTCAAAATCCGTGGCGGCGATGATGCGGCCGCGCGCAGCCTCGAACCCCGTTCTCAGAGCTTTGCCCCTCCCGGCGTTTTTCTCATAGCCGACGACACGGACGTTTTGCTCGCTCTCCGCGAGGGCGGTCGCCCTTTCGAGCGTAGCGTCAGTGGAGCCGTCATTTACCATCACAAACTCCCACGTGCCGTGGAAATCGCGCATGGCTTCCTTTATGCGCTGGACGGTGGTGGCGACATTGGCCTCCTCGTTGTACATGGGGGCAATAACTGTCAGGTCGACAAGAGAATCCATGTGCGGGCGGCCTCCAGGGCGTTTGTGCAGATTTGGGGGAGAGGATATCACGAGAGGCGCGTGAAATCAAGTGCGCGTGGTGATACGTTGCCAGGCAGGCAGTTCAGACGCCTGCCTTTATGCCAAGTTTGGAGATGCGATATCGAAGGCTGCGGAAAGAGGTATTGAGCAGTTTGGCGGCCTTGGTGACGTTGTAGCCGGTGCGTTCGAGCGCGGCGAGGATATATGTGCGTTCGAGGTCGGCGAGGCGGTTCTCGAGGTCGATACCTTCGGGGGGGATGGCCTTGGTCATGAGTTCCGCGGCGGGGGTGCCGGTACGCATTTTAATGACGAGGTCTTCGGTGGTGATTTCGGTCTCGTTTGTCAGTGCAACGGCGCGGAGGATGGTGTTTTCGAGTTCTCGGACGTTTCCGGGCCAGTCGTAGTTTATGATGAAGTCCATGGCGTCCCTGGTGATGCCGGTGACGGCCTTGTCCATCTCTTCACTGTACCGTGCGAGAAAGTGCCCTGCAAGCAGCGGGATGTACTCTTTGCGCTCGCGCAGCGGCGGTATGGTAATGGGGATGACGTTGAGACGGTAGTAGAGGTCCTCGCGAAATTCGCCGCGCGAGACTTCCTTGGCCAGGTCGCGGTTGGTGGCGGTAATGAATCGCACGTCGGCGCGACGCGTTTCGGTGGAGCCAACGGGCTTAAACTCGCGTTCCTCGAGAACACGGAGAAACTTGACCTGGGTTTTCCGGGACATTTCGCCGACTTCATCGAGAAAGAATGTCCCTCGATGTGCGATTTCGAGGAGTCCCTTTTTGTCGCTTATGGCGCCGGTGAAGGAACCCCTTATGTGACCGAAGAGTTCGCTTTCAAGGAGGCTCTCGGTGAAGGCGCCGCAGTTTACGACTATGAAGGCCTCTTCGGAGCGGCTGGAGCAGTTGTAAACGGCGCGAGCGACGAGTTCCTTGCCGGTGCCGGACTCGCCCTGGATGAGGATAGTGGAGTCGGTGGGCGCCACGCGGCGGATGAGGCTATGTATTTCCTGTACGGGAGGGCTGGCGCCGATGATGTTTCTGACGTATGCGGGGACGTCGCCAGTGCCGCGCGTTTTCATCTGAAGGGAGACCTCCATCGCGCGGGCGACGACGGCCTTGATATCGTCGTTGTCAAAGGGTTTCTTGATATAGTCGAAAGCGCCAAGGCGCATGGCCTCTACGGCGGAGTCCCAAGTAGAAAAGGCGGTGATGACAATGACGAGAGCGTTTGTGTCATCGGACTTCACCTCGCGAAGGAGGTCTATGCCGCTTGACTGCGGCATTCTGAGGTCGGTAATGGTGACGTCAAAGGAGCGCTCTTTGTGGAGTTTGAGAGCTTCTGCGACGCTTGAACACGCCTCGACATCGTAACCTGCCCGGGAAAGTATGTAAGAGAGGACTTCCCTCATGCCCTGTTCGTCATCAACGACAAGCACGCTGCCTGACACTGGGGCGACGTTTTTCCTGGTGGGAGCCAAATCGTTCTCCTATGTAGCAACCGGCGCGGCCGGCAGCATGGCGCTCGATGAAAAAGAACCGTATGGGTTACCTTCGGCAACAGGGAGCAAAACCTTTACACATGTCCAGTTGTCGCTCGTCCTGCCGACTTCAATGCGTCCGCCGTGGTCTTCGACGATGCGCGCGGCGATAGGCAGGCCGAGACCGGTGCCGGTCGTCTTTGTGGTGAAAAACGGCTCGAAAACTCGCTCTTTCACGTGTTCGTCGACCCCGGGCCCCCGGTCAAGTGTAGAGACGGAGAGTCCGGAAGCATCGGATTCGATAACGATCTTCACAGGACCGCGGCCTTCGGTGGCGTCAACGGCATTGAGCGCGATATTCACGAAGACCTGGCGCAACTGTTCGCCATCAGCGGCGATGACAACGTCGGAGGGGCCGGAGACAGCGATGGCCGGAGAGTGCCCGGGGAAGGACATCTCGACCTGTGCGGCGACTTCGACGAGGAGAGCGTGAAGGTTAAAGGGGGCAATCTGCGGCTTCGGCATGCGGCTGAAGTTCAAAAACTCGGTAAGGATGCGGTTGAGGCGGTCAGATTCGCGAACGACGAGGTCGAGGAGCCGCTGGTCGGGGTCCGAGAGGTCGATTGTGTTTTTGAGTTCCTGAGCGCTGCCTCGGATAGCAGCCAGGGGATTTCGGATTTCATGTGCGATGGAGGCTACGGTTGTGGCGGCTGCTTCGAGGCGGTCGGCGCGGCGGGTGGCTTCGATGAGTTTGCGGCGCTCCGTGGTGTCATGAAGTATGACGTTACCCCCGCGAAGGCGGCCTGCGTGGTCGGTGACTGGAATCACCACGAACTGCACAGGCAGTGAAGACGGACCGACCTCGGCATCTATGGTGCCGGGACGGGCGGAGGCTATGACCTGGCGAAAGGCCTGGCAAGCCGCAGGCGGCAGTATTCTTTCGAGGTTCCTCTCGAGAAGCGACTCGCGGCCGGGAAGGCCGAGTATGGCCATGGCTCGTGAATTAGCATATACGACTTTCTCGTCTCGGCCGAGAGTTATGACACCGTCGGACATGTTTTCGAGTATCTGCTCAGTCTCGATCGAGGCTCGTCGCAGGCGCATGGTGAGCGTGCTGGCGAGAAAGGCCACAAGGTGAAACGCAGCCACCTGGAGGGCGAGAACGCCGGCAAGGGCGGCCGGGGTATGGGGCTGGCGCGTCAACCAGACATCGTCGACGAGGACGGGGGCGTAGTTGTCCACGGCGTAGGCAACCGTGCAGGCGAAAAGCCCCATGGTGGAGAGGCTGGCGGCAAGGAGCGTAGCCGTGCGGCTGAAAACAACCGCGGCAGCAAGTATGGGACCGAAATAAAGCAGGAGAAAGTCGCTGTTTACGCCGCCGGTGGCGTAGACAAGCCCGGTGACGAAGGCGACGTCGAAGGCGATCTGGACGGCGGCAAGAGGCCGGGCATGAGTGCCGAGCCGGGCAAGGGCTAGCCAGACGAGGTTGGTGAGAAAGGCGGCGGAGACAACCGCAAAGGGGAGGACGAAAAGAATCGCCTCCCCTGCGGCGTCTGCGGATTCGACGTTAACCGCGATTATGGCAGCAGCAAAGACGCACAGTACCGCGCGCGCCAATGCGATCCAGTACAGGCGCGTCTGCTGCCTTGTACGTCTTGCCCTATTCATTGCGTTTGCCGAGCGTCACCGGGGCGGCTGTCACTGGCCGCCGGCCGACTTGGTAAGAGCCTGCTGAATCTGGATAATCGGCAGAAACACGCTTATTACGATGGTGCCGACAAGTATGCCCATGACGCCGATCATGATAGGCTCTATCATGCTGGTGAGCGACTTGACGGCGGCGGACACCTGCTGGTCGTAGAATTCGCTTACCTTTTCGAGAAGCGACTCGAGGGCGCCGGATTTCTCGCCGATCGAGACCATTTTAGTGACCATCGGCGGGAATACACCTGACTCGGAGAGCGGGCCGGCAAGGTTTTCGCCCTGTCGGACTCGCTCCTTGGCGGAGAGAACAACCCGGCTGACGATCTCATTACCCGCTGTGCCGGCGACTATTTCAAGGGCGCCGAGCATCGGAACACCCGATTTCAGGAGCGTGGAGAAGGTGCGCGAGAAACGCGATAGCGCAACCTTTCTGAAGAGCGTCCCGAATACGGGAACATGGAGTTTGAACC
>CALMGO010000003.1 GCA_937863625.1 uncultured bacterium | reverse complement strand
GAACTGACACCTTGTACGTATACAATAATGGGGATCAACTGACGTCAGAGACGACCGGAGGGGTAACGACTACGTACGACTATGACCCCAATGGGGCTTTGACCAAAGCGGATGATGGAACAACGGTGCAGTCTTACCAGTACAACTGCGAGGGGCGGATGACGGCGTACGCGAAGTCCGGCGGCTCGACTGCCGCGTATGCTTATGACGCTGACGGCAGGAGAATTGCCAAGACCGTGGACGCTGCGACGACCAAGTTCTTCTACGATGGAAGTGACGCCGTGGCGGACTACGACGGCTCGGACACACTCCTTGCCACATATTTGACACCGGGGTTGGACAAGAACCTTTCCCAGACCCGCAGCGGCTCGACGTATTACTACATGAAGGACGGCCTCGGCTCCATCCGCAGTCTCGTCGATTCCTCGGAAACCACCCAGAATACCTACGACTACTACGCCTTCGGGAAGGAACTTGGAAGCTGGACTGAGGGCGTCACGAACCGCTACACCTACACGGCACGCGAGTGGGATGAGGAATCCGCCCAGTACTACTACCGGGCAAGGTATTATGACGGTGGGGGGCGGTTTCTGGCAAGAGACCCGCTCTCGCCGTTCGGCTACGTCTATGTTTCACACGCTCCTCTCACGGCCACTGACCCTTTTGGCTTGGCAAAAGGAATGGACAAGTACCACTGCTGTTCCGATGAGCCGGACGGGTCTGACGCTTGGAAAATGCTCCATGTGTCTGCCTATATCTTAGCGGGGTCTAACGCCCTTGATGCTGGTGTATCAGGGGACTTTGACATGGCTAACAGCCTGTGGGAACAGTGTTGTATTCGCGTTAACCTGGACGACGTCGTCGACGTCGAAGCAAGCACCCCCGGCGCTAGCGAACGCATCCTGGGGGCTGACCTGCTACTTAATCCCGTCACACACCCTCGGGAGGTGGATGACCTCGCCACGCTAGCGCCCCCTGCAAATCGGGTATACGCTTTCTTCATAATGGGGTTCGGCAATGCGCAGATTGGCGGCTTTCAGACCGTAGCTAATGGTAGAAATATTGTTGCAGTTGGCAACAGTAGGAAGAGAGACTCTTTGGCACACGAACTAGGTCATTCGCTCGGACTGCCGGACCTTCCGATAGACGAGGAGTGGCGGCACAAGCAGCTTATGTATCAGCTCAGGACTTATTATTGGATTAGCCCTGATCAGTGTGATAGCGCGAGAATGAGCGGGCTCCTTGAGGACTCCGTGGCACCCTGAGGTTCCGTTGCCTGATAGCCGCCACGCGGCACTTTCACGTTTCCAACTCGGAGGTCAGTGAGTATGCCGCGGCCGTTACGACGGAAACAGGCAGTGTGGCGTACTCTGAGATTAGAATGTGATCAAGGGGCGTTTGACGGGAGAGCAGTAGCGTGACAAAGGTATTGTGGCACAACCCGCTAGCACAGATCAAGACGAGGCCTGTTATCGTCTTGACCATCCTGATACTTGTCGTCGTCGCGCTTTTTCTATCCGCGATCTGCGCTTTGGTCTCTGCTCTGACCGTTGGAAACAGAACCAATGCGCAGGTTGTCGACGTAGTTGACAGATACGTTACAGACGGACTGGACTCTTCCATGCCTCGCATCGTGGCAATTCACACCCAAGACGACATGTTGCGGTTTGCTGTCGTTCGCGGCAGGCCTGGGCGCACAGTTCTTGTTGCCACTGGTGAGATTAGTGATGTCTCGCTGGACATCACTGAACGACGGGCAAGAGACGCGCTGTTTCCGTGGATTCTGCCGGCGCGAGAGCCCGCCACGTGTGGGCTGTCCCGGCGCTGGTCGCGTCCGATGTCCCAAGCCGAAGCCGCACGACGCGCTGCTAACCTGAAAGGTATTATTCCGGATGAAGACGTGGAGCGCGATGTTTCGATAGTACTCGAGCGTGGTTGGCAGTCAGACTACAGGCCTACAGTGCTTTGGTCATACGCAGTGCAGAAGCAATGGTTCCGGGAAGACGAACCCGCAGTGCTGGTTTTCATTTACCCCACGGTAAGCACTCTAGGCGATGCCCCATCGTGGCTATTCTATGCTCACTATGCCGTTGGCTCCGCGCCCATAGGGAATCGCGGTGGGGTAACGGTTGGCGCGCGTGTCAGTCTGGATACACTCCAGATATCAAACGCATTTTCTGACTGATTGGACACTGATTGCTAATAAAATCGTCGTGGAATCAGGAAGCGCAATGGATAATTTCGGGGACGCCATATTCAATTCTGAAGTCGCGATATCGCCTACACTTACGACGACGCGTATCAGTTGACAGGGGAAATCCGTACCGGAGGTAATGCGTATGCCCCGTATTTCTACTATGACGCATCGGGCAACAGGACGAAGAAAACATTGGGCGGAACTGATACCCTGTACGTATACAATAGTGGAGATCAGTTGACTTCCGAGACGACTGGAGGCACAGCGACCACGTACGAATATGACGCCAACCCCGACGTGTCGGGACGCATAAACCGCGCAATTGCCTTGACGAAGTCCGACGATGGGACAGACGTGACTGCATACGGCTACAACTACGAAGGCAGGCTCGTGACCTACGGGAAAGGCGACACGGACGCCGCGTATGCTTATGATGCCGACGGCAGGAGAATCGCC
>CALMGO010000002.1 GCA_937863625.1 uncultured bacterium | reverse complement strand
CGAGGCGGTAGCCGAGACGGGCATCGGACGCGTTGAAGACAAGATAGTCAAAAACCGCCTGGCTGCGGAGAAGACCCCTGGTGTCGAGGACCTTTTTCCGCAGGCGGTAAGCGGCGACAGCGGTCTCACAATCGAAGAGGCCGCGCCGTGGGGCGTGATAGCCGCAATCGCCCCAAGCACCAATCCGATCGCAACCGTGGTCAACAACTCCATATCGATGCTTGCGGCGGGAAATGCCGTCGTCTTTAACGCTCATCCCGGTGCGGCAAAGGTGACGGTTGACTGCGTGCGAAGGCTTAACGCGGCGGTCGTATCGGTTGGCGGGCCGGCAAACCTCATCGCGACAATCGAAAAGCCGACCATCGACACGGCGCAGGAACTGATGCGGCACCCGGACGTGGCGCTTCTGGTCGTGACGGGCGGGCCTGCGGTTGTAAGAGCCGCATTCGCGAGCGGGAAAAAAGTCATCGCCGCAGGGCCTGGCAATCCGCCGGTTGTGGTGGACGAAACCGCGGACATCGAGAAGGCGGCCAAGTCGATAGTGGCGGGGGCGAGTTTCGACAACAACATCGTCTGCATCGACGAAAAGGAAATCATCTGTGTGGATTCGGTGGCCGACGACCTCAAGGCCGCGCTTGCCGAGGCGGGAGGATTTCAACTCTCGCGAAATGACTGGAACCGTCTGGCGGCAACCGTGCTGTCAAAACCCGGCGGCCCCGGTGTGGAAGGCGCGGCGAATAAGATGTACGTGGGAAAAGACGCGCCGCTTCTCCTGACGGCAATCGGAATGGAGGGGGCGTCGGATGCAAGGATGCTGTGGAGCGAAGTCTCGGCGGACGATCCCTTTGTATGGACCGAGCAGTTGATGCCTGCTATACCGCTGGTGCGCGTAAAGACGGTGTGTGATGCGATAGAACTGGCGGTCAAGGTGGAGGGAGGGCGTCGCCACACAGCGGTGATGCATTCGCGCAATATCGAGAGACTCTCCGCCATGGCGCGCGCAATAGACACTTCGATATTCGTGAAGAACGGCCCTGCATACGCGGGACTTGGCGAGGGTGGAGAGGGACACACATCATTTACGATAGCCAGCCCTACGGGCGAGGGGCTCACGTCTGCGCGGTCGTTTGTAAGGCGACGTCGCTGTGTGCTGGTGGACTACTTCAGGATAGTGTGAGATCGTGAGACCGATAGGGCTTGTCGAGACGTCATCGATAGCGCGCGGGGTGAAGTGCCTTGACGAGATGGTCAAGCGCGCGCCGGTGGCGGTGCTTCTGGCAAGGCCGGTGTGCCCCGGGCGGTATGTGATACTGGTCGAGGGGGATGTCGCAGCGGTCGAGGAGTCTTTTAAGGCGGGCGTGGTGGTCGCCGGCGACACGATAGTGGACAAGCTGTTTCTTGCGAACCCGCACCCGTCGCTGCCGGCGGTATTGCGGCAGGCGGTGAAACCGGAGGCATTTTCTCCGGTTGGGGTTGTAGAGACGACGGCGGTGGCGAGTGCGCTCTTTGCCGCGGACGCAGGGTGCAAAGCGGCCAAGGTCGAACTCATCCTCGTGAGACTGGCGGCAGGGATGGCGGGGAAAAGTTACGTGGTGTTTAGCGGTGAACTGCCGGAGGTGGAGGCGGCCGTCGAGGCGGGCGGCGCAGCGGCCAAAGAGCGTTCGAAACTCGTCGAGACGGTGGTACTTGCCAACCCGGACCCTTTGATAGAGATGTTTCTCGTGTGAGGCGCGGATGTACCTGGCAAAAGTGGTGGGAACAGTCGTATCGACGCAGAAGGCCGAGGGCCTTGCGGGCGTGCGGCTTCTCGTCATAGAGCCGACAGATGAGACCGGCAAAGCCGTTGGAACGCGGCAGGTGGCCGTTGACGCTGTGCAGGCAGGCGAAGGCGAACTCGTCTATGTCTGCACCGGGCGCGAGGCGTCGCTGGCGCTTGACGACCAGTTTGTCCCTGTGGACCTGGCAGTGGTCGCGCACGTGGACGATGTGGACGTAACGGCCAAGACGGAAACCAGGTCGGACGCCAGGGCGGCTGGAGTGCGCAGAAAGGGGCGCGCATAATGCTTCTGGCGAGGGTGACAGGCACGGTTACGGCAAGCGTCAAAACGCCATCGCATGCTGGAAAGAAACTGCTCGTCGTCACCCCCGAAAAGGAAGACGGGAGTCTTGAGGATCGAAGTTACATTGCGGTGGACCTGGTGCAGGCGGGCATCGGCGACAGGGTGCTTCTCATGCGCGAAGGTTCGAGCGTCCGGGACATGCTGGGCGAGGTCAAATCGCCGATACATGCGGCGGTTGTGGGGATTGTAGACGAGGTGCAGAAGAGTTGACAGAGCGCGAACTTAAAAATCTCGTGTGCGAGATCGGTCGAAGGCTCTACGCCAGAGGACTTGTGGCGGGGGCCGACGGCAATATCAGCGTGAGGCTCCCCCGCGGGCGGATTCTCACTACGCCGTCGGGATGCTCCAAGGGATTCATGAAGCCCGAGGACATAGTCGTCACCGGCCTCGAAGGCAACGCCCTTGGCGGGGGAAAGCCGTCGAGCGAACTGAGGCTTCACCTGGCGATTTACCGCAAGAGGGCCGACGTGTCGGCGGTGGTTCATGCTCACCCGCCCAAGGCCGTCGCATTCACTCTGGCGGGAGCGTCTCTCGAACAGTGTGTGATGCCGGAGGTGCTTATGTACATGGGCACCGTGCCTACTACGCGGTACGCGACGCCGGCCTCGCCGGAAGGGCCAGAAGTGATAGAAGAACTCATCGAGAGGCACGATGCGCTTCTTCTCGACAGGCACGGAGCGGTGACGGTTGGGAAAGACCTCTTCCAGGCATGGGAGCGGATGGAAAAGCTCGAGCATTTCGCGGAGGTGGTGCTCACCGCGCGGCAACTTGGGGCCGTGAGAACCCTGTCGACCGATGAACTGGCAAGGCTTGAGCACGCGGCGCGGCAATTGGGCTACAGCGTAGACACGAGCGTCTGCAATCCAAGTGCGAATAAGACCGACATTGATAAGATTGCGGAAGCCGTGGCGGCAGAACTCAAGGCAGCAGGTTTCTCAGGTACTTAAGGCGAAGGCCTGAACAATATGGCTGAGAATACACAGGACGAGAAGGACGAAATCACCACGGGAAACCGCTGTCCGGAGACCGACTTTCCCGAGGTGATGACCGTCAAGCAGGCGGCCGAATACCTGCAGGTCAACGAGCAGGTGATGTACCGGTACGTTCGCGAGGGCAAGGTGCCTGTGGCGAAACTCGGCACGACGATCCGGTTCAAGAGAAGCGTAATCGACCAGTGGCTCGCCCGCGAATCGTGGGACAGCATCGGCGTCAGCATGACCACAGCCGGAGAGCCGAGCCGCCGCCCCTCTCCTTCCCGCCCGAAGATGCCGATGGAGCTCGATTAGGTCCGAGTTGTGAATCGGTCACGAGAAAAGCCCTATGGGCGTCTCTTTTTCCCAAGGAGCAAGCATGCCCAGGAAAATACGCGTGGTACTTGTCGGTTGCGGGGATATAAGCGGCGCATGGCTGTCGAGCCAGACCGTCAAAAAGAAGGTCGAAATAGCCGCGCTTGTTGACATCAAGAAAGTGGCGGCCGAGAACAAGCGCGATGAGTACGGCCTGTCGGATGCTATCGTCTCGACGGACCTTGCCGGGACTCTCGCGGCGGTGACGCCCGATGCGGTATTTGACTGTACGCTTCCAAAGGCGCACTGCGGTGTAACTCTCACGGCGCTCGCGCACGGGTGTCACGTCTTAGGCGAAAAACCGCTTGCCGACACGATGGCCAACGCGCGAAAGATGGTGGCCGCAGCCAAACGCGCAAAGAAGATATATGCCGTCATTCAAAACAGACGTTATCAGGCTGAGATTCGCTCATTGAAACGCTTCCTTGGCAGCGGCCGAATCGGGAAAGTCACATCAATCCAGAGCAACTTCTTCCTCGGGGCGCACTTCGGCGGATTTCGCGACAAGATGAAGCACGTACTGCTCATCGACATGGCGATACATACTTTTGATGCGGCGAGGTTCTTGACGGGGGCGGACGCAAAGAATGTGTACTGCCATGAATGGAACCCGTCGGGTTCGTGGTATGCGCACGGTGCGGCCGCGGTGGCGGTGTTTGAGATGACGGGCGGGATAGTCTATACATACGAAGGGAGTTGGTGCGCAGAAGCGTGCAATACGACGTGGGAGGCTGACTGGCGCATTGTCGGCACGAAGGGAAGCGTGCTCTGGGATGGCGGCAGCGGCATCCGCGCGGAGGTGACGACGGCGAAAGAGGGCTTCATACGAAAGGTAAAGAGTGTTCGCGTCCCAACAGTGAAACTCATTCGTACAGGTCATGACGGCGTGATAGGGGAATTTGTCGACTGCGTGGAGAAAGGCGGAGTGCCGGACACAGTCTCGTCGGATAACATCAAAAGCCTCGCAATGGTACACGCGGCGGTGGAGAGCGCGACGAGGAAAAGCCGGGTAACTGTAAAGGCTTAGACCGACCGGGGGCAGGATGAAGCGCGAAACGGCGATTGTGGCGCCGGCGTATGTCAACGGCACGACCATAATACAGGAACTGGGGTCCAAAGGCGTTCATGTCGTCGTAGTGGACATTGATGCCAAAGCAATAGGTTTTAAGAGCCGTTTTACAAAGGAGCGAGTTGTTCTGCCGAAGGTGGACGTCTTTGCAGAATGGCTCGTCTCACGTCAAGACCTCTACGGTGCGGTAGTCGTGCCGACAGACGATTTCTTCGTCAGGCAGATTGCGGAGCGCCATGAGGAACTCTCCCGCCACTACAAGCTGGCCGTAGCCCCCCGTGAGGCCACGCTCACGGCGCTTAATAAGGACCGTGCCTACGAGGTAGTCAGGGGCCTGGGTTATCTCATTCCTGAGAGCATGCCGCTTGATAAAGACACCGATATAAAGGCGGTGGCACAGGAGTTCGGTTTCCCGGCGATACTCAAACCAGTGTTTGGCATAGCATTTCAGCGGGACTTCAAGACGAAGGTGTTTGTAGTCCAGAACGAAGACGAACTTCGTACTGGTCTACAGCGAGCCATGGATGCGGGGCACAGAATGGTCCTGCAGGAAATCGTGCCGGGTGCGGACGAGAATATCGCGGCGTGCAGGGGCTATGTGACGGATTCGGGTGAAGTGCTGGGGATTCTCACAGTGGTGAAGCTTCTCTCGTATCCGCCGGTATTTGGAATCGGCCAGATACAGGAGGCCAGGGAGGTTCCCGAGATAGTGGAACCGACGCGACGCCTCCTGGAGAGCATCGGCTACCGGGGGGCGATGTTTGGAGTGGAATGGAAAAAGCATGACCGCGATGGGCGCTGGAGATTTGTGGAGATGAATGCCAGGTCGCTCATGTCGATCGGCATGTCCAAGCGTGCCGGGGCGGACGCGATTGACATGATGTGGCGGGACAAGACGGGAAGGCCGCAGAGACCGGTTGGGAGAACCCGCTGGGGGGTGCGCCATGCGAATCTCAAGAATGCGCTCTTGAGGCACGCCGGATATCCCGAGGCGAGAAAGAACATCATCGAGTATGCACAACTCTACAGGCCGCCTGTGAGCTTCCACATATTGAGACTTGACGACATGAGGCCTTTTCTCGCGGACGTGTGGCCGTTGCTGGCGAGACGGTTCATGAGGGGCCAGAGGAGTTAGTGTCGAAGGCGGTGGCGCCCGAGATATTTAGCAGCGGTGCGGGCGCTACTTCACGAAGCGACGAGCGAAGAGCCAACCGCCCAGACAGGGTATCAGGGTCACTACTCCCAGAAACCAGGCTAACGCCCATGGGTCGTGGTCGTCAAATCCAACGCCGCGGCCTACAAGAAACATGATGCAACTGGCGGGCACGAAGAAGACCGCTGCGCCGAGGACAAAGTAAAACCCTCTCTTCACCGCATGTCCAGGCACGGGCATGCTGTGTTGGCGTGCGAGAACTTCACGAAGGCGCTGCAAGAGCCCGGCAAACCATCTCGCTGTCATAGCGCTCTCACGTCAGCGAGTGGAGCGCTTTGAATTCGTCGGCGAGTTGGCGGTAAGCACGGCGGTAAATGGGGAACATCCGCTCGTAGACCGAGGCCTCCGCAGCGACCGGGTTTGTCGTCGTGGTGACCTTTATGACCGCTTCGCAGGCGTCCTCGACTGTATCGTAGATCTCGCCGCCGACCATGGCGAGTATCGCCGCCCCGTATGCGGAACCCTCTGAGACGGCAAGCGAGGACACAGGGTAGTTGTAAACGCCGGCCTGGATGGAATGCCACAGTTGGCTTGAGGCTCCGCCGCCCGAGAGGCGGATTTCACGCAGGTCGCAGCCGAGCTCGCGGATGACCTCGAGGCAGTCGCGCATGGCGAATGTCGCCCCCTCAACCACCGCGCGGATCAGATGCGCCTTGCTGTGCCGTGCGGTCAGGCCTATCCATGCGCCGCGGGCATAGGGGTCATTGATCGGCGAACGCTCGCCCGTTAGATATGGCAAGAAGATGAGCCCCTCGGAGCCCGCGGGGGCGACGGAGGCCTTGCGGCAGAGAACTTCGTAGACATCAACGCCGAGTTTTTCGGCTTCGGCTTTTTCGACGAGGGCGAGATTGTTTCTGACCCACTGGAGGGAGCCCCCCGCGGCGAGGACCACACCCATGATGTGCCATTTGCCCGGGACTGCGTGGCAGAAAGAATGCACGCGGCCGGCGGGGGAATCTACGAGGAGCCGGTCCGTGGCGGCAAAGACCACTCCGGACGTTCCGATAGTCGCTGAGACCGCTCCAGCGGTAACGATGCCGTTGCCAACAGCGGCGGCCGCCTGGTCGCCGGCGCCTGCGACAACGGGAGTGCCGACGGCAAGGCCGGTGGCCTTGGCGGCCTCGGACGTGACAAAGCCCGTGACCTCGGGGCTCTCGTAGAGTTTGGGCAGGATGGCGGAGGTGAGGCCGAGGAGCCGGAGCATATCGGGCCAGTAGTCGCGCTTACGAATATCGAGCAGCAACATTCCGGAGGCATCAGAGACATCGGTGGCGAAACCGCCGGTGAGTTTGAAGCGCACGTAGTCCTTCGGAAGGAGGACATGGCTGAGTCGGCGGCGGTTTTCGCTCTCGTGGCGGGCGACCCAGGCGATCTTGGGCGCGGTAAAGCCGGCAAGCGCCGGGTTGCACGCGATGTCTATCAGGCGCTCCCGGGTGAAATGCGCTTCGATCTCGGCGCATTCCTCGATGCAGCGCTGGTCGTTCCAGAGGATGGCGGGGCGGATGACGGCGGACTTCTCGTCAAGCATCACAAGGCCGTGCATCTGGCCGGAAAGGCCGACGGCGGCGATGGCGGAGGAGGGCAGGGATGCCTTTTCAAGGGCGGCCTTCACCGAGACCTGCACGGCATTCCACCAGTCCTGCGGGTCCTGCTCGCTCCAGGACGGCCGCGGGTGGGCGGGCTCGTACGGATGATGCGCCTGGGCTATGAGCGAGCCGTCAGGGGCGACGATGAGCGCGCGGGTGCCGGAAGTGCCGACGTCAATGCCGAGGACTGCTTTTGTCATTGCTGCTCCGCGTTCTTGGGGATCTCCGGGCGAGGTTCGAGGGTGAAGAGTCGCGATGTGCCAAAGGCTCGGCCAAAGGCGTCGGTGAAAGACGCGCGCAGCACGCATTGGTCGCCATAAGCGACATCGCCCTGCCACGGGAGTTTGATGCGAAAGCCCGGCGGCACGCTCTGCCAGTGCGAACCGAGAACCTCGGCGGGAAGCGGCCATGACATAATGACTTGCTCCTGTCCGCGTGAGATATCAACAAGATCGAAAATGACGTTTCCCTTGCGCTTTATGACGTCACCGTCGCTGTCCTTGAGCAACAAATGCACCTGGATGCCGTCGTAGCCGAAGTTGTCGTCCCAGTCGGAGATCCCCGTAAGTAACCCGAAGGCGACTGAGGCCACTTCGTAGTCCTGGAATATCGGCACCGTCGCGGCGGCTGAAGCCTCGTGAGCGACGAGTCCCGCCTGAGCCTTCTGAAGTTCAATGCGCGACATTTCGAGTTCATAGGCGAGGCGGTGATTGACGCGTACTTCGGCGTCGAGAGATTCCTTTAGCCGGGAGTTCTCATCGAGGGCCTCTTCAAGCGCGCTTTTCTCGCGAGACGCAGGAAGCGCTGAGACCACGGATGTGCAACCCGAGGCAAGGAAGCAGGAAAGGATGAGAACGCATACTGTCGCCTTCATTGTTCCTCCCGGAGGGTGAGGATTTCGTCCATTCGCGAGCGACATCACAGTGTCTCCATCGGCCCCTTGTCAGGGCCCGCAGGACGCGGGAACCACACCAACACGATATTCTATAGGAGCGCGGCGTGTTGTTCAAGCAAGTGGTTTCTTGCAGCGGGGAGGAAATGTCCGGTTTCAAGCGAAACCGGCATGGGACGCTGCCGCAATCCGTAGCGGATGGCAAAGGGCGCTATCTGGTCAGTTCGGAGATGAGCCTTGCAAGGACATCTGCGACATTTTGTATCTTCCCGGAGACTTTCTGGGCGGATTCGGCGAAGCGCAAAAGAAAGATTATGTCGATGACCGGTACTTCGCTTTCGTGGCTGAAAAGGTCATGAAGTACCGCGTCCGCGAGCGGCTCTGCTGCTGCGGCTGACGATTCTAACTTCGACAGAAGAGATGAAAGTTCCTTTGAGGCCTCGGAGTCAAGCCTGCCGCCGGATTCATCGAGCATTCGCGCTATGGAGGAAAGAAGGGGCGCTGCCGTGGCGAGTGCCCCCGCGAGCGAGCGCGCGTCCCCGCAGATAAAAGGGGCAAAGCGGGTATTTCGCAGCGAGAGTTCGTAGGATAGGCGTTCGCACTGGTCGGCCACGTCGTCCTGGGCCTTTACGAGTGCGAGGACTTCGCTTCTGGCTACGGCGGCCAGAAGGCTTGTGGAAAACTGCGCTCGGATGGCGCTCTTGATGGAGTCGGCTTCGAGTTCAAGGTGTTTTATCCCTGCGGCTTTGTCCCGGACGGCGGACTGGTCGCCGTCACACGCCGCATTGACCAGCGGCACGACGAGTTCGAGGCACGAGACCACCTTGAGCATGTGCTCGTGAACAGGACCAAATGGACTCCTGCCGAGTAGACCACCGATCTTTCTCATATCACCTCCGTTGACATGGGGCCATGATAACGGGAAAGGGCGCGGCTGACAAGAAGGCAGGCGGGGGACGCAGCGAACAGTCAGCGCTTTTCGAGTGCCGCGTGGACGGCACGTGACAGCTCGGCAATCGTGTAAG
>CALMGO010000001.1 GCA_937863625.1 uncultured bacterium | reverse complement strand
CGGTAGACAGCGACGGCGACGGTCTTGGCGACGGCTGGGAGATGGAGTACTTCGGTGACCTCAGTCAGGGAGCGGCGGGGGACAGCGACAGCGACGGGTTCCTGAACATAACGGAATACCGCAACGGCAGCGACCCGACTGCGACTGAGGCGATGCCTGCGTATCTCGGCAGCGTAACGTGGACGTCGGTGGGCCCGGGCGGCGGCGGCGCACAGTATAACCCGACACCTGCGCCGAATAACCCGGACCTCATGGTCGGCAACTGCGACATGGGCGGTTTCTACCGGTCGATAGACGGCGGGCGGCACTGGACGATGGTGCACGGCAAGGACGTCAACCTTATGCCGTCGTACAGGTATGCAGACTGCGGTCCAGAGTTTAACCCTCTTGACGAGAACACAATACTCGTGCCGAGACGGCTGGGGCTTGCGCTGTCGACGGATACGGGGCTGTCGTATACGAAAGTCGCGGACGTGATGCCGACAGCTCTGGCGTGGCACGCGGCCGGGACGCTGGCGATGTTTGCCGGCGAGGATAACAAACTGTACGTAAGTAGCGATACCGGTGCTACGTGGAGCGAGGTCGCGGGTTGGCAGAGCGTAGGGGTGCTGATACGGGAACTGGCGATTGACGGTTCATCGCCGGTCGGCAACGCGACGGTGGTCGCGTCGACAGGGCAGGGGATATACAAGACGACAGACGGCGGGGCTACGTGGACGCCGAAGAATACGGGGCTTGGGAGCCTCGACATCGAGTACATGGATTCGGGAACGAAGGCTGGAGCGCCGGTCATATACTGCGTTGCCGGCAACCACATATACAAGACGACGGACACGGCCGAGACGTGGGTTGACGTAACGGCAGGCCTGCCTGGCGGTTACGCGTACGGCACGGTCGGCGTATGCGCGAGCGACCCTGATGTGGCGTACGTAGGGTCGAACGAGAACGCAGGGCCGACGATTTACAAGACGAGCGACGGCGGCGCGACGTGGGAGTTGAAACTCATCGACCCGTCGAGCGGGAAACTACCTGTGACGACGACGGTCGAGCGCGACTGGGTAACGATTGCCCGCGGCTGGGGTTGGGGCGAAGAGGCGCACGACATCAACGTGTCGGCGACGGATAGCCGGGCGGTGGCGTTTGCCGAGGACGGGCGGACGTGGAGGTCGAGCGACGGCGGCGATACGTGGTTCTGCGTGAACAACGAGGAAAAGACGCTCGGCGACAACTGGTGGAGAAGCGCGGGTTACGAAGTGACCAACGCCTACGGATATACGATCGACCCGCGCGACTCGACGCGGCATTACATACCTTATACGGACATAGGGTTCTCGAGGTCGGAAGACTCCGGCGACTCGTGGCGGTGGAGCGCGTCGGGGAGCCCGTGGACGAATACTTTCTACGGGATTGCATGCGACCCGACACTCGACGGGCGACTGTGGGCGGTGGCGTCGAATAATCACGACCTGCCGCATCACAAGATGCTCAGGCAGAACGTAAGCGCATTCTCAGGCGGTGTTCTCATATCCAACGACTGGGGCGCGAGTTGGACAGACCTGGGACATGCAAGCGGGCTTGATACGGGCGCGGTGACGTCGATAGCGATAGACCCGACGAGCCCGGAGGCAAGCAGGACTCTGTGGGTGACGGTCCTCTCGAAGGGCGTTTACAAGTCCACAGACGGCGGCGCGACGTGGGTGCAGAAGAATAACGGCCTCACCATGCCGAACAATATGAACGCATGGCAGATCGTCCGCATGGATGACGGGACGCTTTACTGCGCGCTGACGGTTGCGATATCGGGCGTTTTGCCGGGGCCGTTTACGTACTACAGCGGCGGGCTTTTCAAGTCGGCGGACGGCGGCGAGAACTGGACGCTTGTGAACACGTCGCAGGACCTGCCGTGGATAGCGGGATTCAGCGTTGACCCGACGGATGCGAACAAGATATACGTCGCATGCTTTGAGCCGGACGCAACGATACCGCTGGGCGGCGGGTGGAGGTCTCTCGACGGCGGCGCGACGTGGGAAAAGGTCATCGATAAGCCGTTTGTCTGGAAGATAACGGTAGACCCGGAAGAGCCGACGAGGCTCTGGGCGGGGATTCAGTGCTACTCGACGCTGTGGGCCGACCCTGACTATGAAGGGGAAGGCGTAGCGATAAGCGAAGACGGCGGCGACACGTGGGACCTCATGCCTACGTTCCCGTTTACGGCATACGGGGCGCAGCAGGTGCTGTTTGACCCTGCTGATTCGCAGAATGTCTTTGTGACGACATTCGGCGGCGGGGTCTTCAAGGGCGTGGTACCTCACGCTTCGGCGCCGGTGGCGGCATTTACTGCGGCGGCAGGGCCGGGGAACCTCGAAGTGACGTTTGACTCG